>DATAPM010000109.1:0-3167 GCA_036265225.1 Vulcanimicrobiaceae bacterium | reverse complement strand
AGACGAATCAGCAAATTCTCATCGCGCAGATCGAAGATACGACCGGCGTCTGCGACGTGGTCGTCTTCTCGAAGATCTATCCGCAATCGCAACATCTCTTCGAGAACGATGCGGTCTTGATCGTCAAGGGCCGGCTGCGCGTTCGCGAGCGTCCCGGCGCGGCTCCGGGCGACGAGCCGAACGTGGAGCTCTCGATTGCGGCGAACGAAGTGTCGGCGTTCGTGGCTCCCCCGGTGCGCGTGCCGGTCATCGGCGCGAACGGTTGGCACGTCGACGTGACGTCGCGCGAGCAGATCGATCGCCTGGCCCGTCTCATCGACGAGTGGCCGGGAGAAGTGCCGGTCGTGATGCACGTGCAGGGACGGGCGCAGCGCGTTTCGCGCAATATTGCCGCCGACATCCGCGTGCGCAACGAGCTCGAGCGAATCTTCGCGCCCCAGGGCGTGCGGCAAGGCTCGCTGGACGCACTGTAGGCAGCCGGCACGTGAACGTCGTTTCTGCTTCGGACCCGACCGCGCTGACCGGCTTCTTGGATGGCGTGTGGAGCGCTCCCGCGGAGGTCGTCGCCGAGGTCGCACGGATTCTCGCCGACGTTCGAGGGCGCGGCGACGCCGCGGTTGTGGATTATGCCCGGCGCTACGACGATCCGACCTTCGCTGGATCGAAACTGCGCGTCGCCGTTCCAATGCTCTCGGCTGCGCGCGCTACGATCTCCGGCGAGATCGTCGCTGCCCTCGAACTCGCCAAAGAGCGCATCGCACGCTTTCACCAGCGCCAGCGGCGACCGGAGATCGCCTACGCCGACGAGGACGGATCGCGCTACGCGATTCAGTGGCGCCCGTTATCCTCGGTTGCCGTTTACGCGCCGCGACACGCGCCGTCGTCAATTCTCATGGGAGCCGTGCCGGCAAAAATTGCCGGCGTCGCTCGCGTCATCGTGCTTACGCCCGCCGGACCCGACGGCGTTGCCCCGGCCACGCTGTTTGCTTGCGCGCTTTGCGGCGTGGACGAGCTCTACGCCGCCGGCGGCCCGCACGCGATCGGTGCGGCGGCCTTCGGAACCGATTCGATTACGCGGGTAGATAAGATCGTGGGTCACGCCGGCATGCGCACGACCGAAGCGAAGCGGCAAGTCTTTGGCGCTTGCGGAATTGACGCGCTCTCGGGCGGCGCGGAAGTGCTGATCGTTGCCGACGACGGCGCGAACAGCGAGTACGTGGTGGGCGAGCTGCTCGCCCAGGCCGAGCGCGCCGAGGTGCGCCGGCTGGCGGTGCTCTCGGAGTCGCGCCCGCTACTCGACGCAGTGGCGCAGTTGCTCGACACGCTCGACCTTGCGACGCTCGAGCGCGGTGAACTCGTGAGCGGCGCGATATCGGAAAGGTGCCGCTTGATTGAAGCCCGCGATCGCGACGAGCTGCTCTCCGTCGCAAACCGTTTCGCGCCGGCCATTCTCTGCCTGCACGTCCGCGACGCGGCGCCGTATCTCGAACGCATCGATGCGGCAGGCGCCGTCTTCGTCGGCGACTTGACGCCGCTGGTGAGCGGCGAGTACCTCGCCGGAACCAATCACGTCGTTCCGACCTCGGGAACCGCTCGGTTTTCGTCGGCCCTCTCGCTGGCAGACTTCACGCGCAGCTTCGCGGTCGTCGAAAATAGCGAGGAACGGGCCGCTGCCGATACGGCGGCGCTCGCGGCGCTGGCCGAACTCGAAGGCTTCCCACACCACGCGGCAAGCGCGCGCATGAGATTCGGTAGTTGAAAGACGTGCCGGCCCAGCCGATCAAGCTGGTCGCCTTCGACGTTGACGGAACGCTGGTCGGCCGCGACCTGACCATTTCCAATCGGGTACAGGACGCGGTCGCCCAGATGCGCTCGTCGGGCGTGGGTGGATGTCTGGTCACCGGCCGCATGTACCGCGCAACCGTTCCCTTCGCGCGCACGCTGCATTTGGATGCGCCCGTGATTTGCTATCAAGGCGCGGCGATTCTCGATCCGGCGACCGACGACGTGCTCGCGCATTCGGCACTGGCGAACGAGCTGGTCCGCGAGCTGATCGGCCTTACCGAGCGCGACGGAATGCATCTGCAGCTCTATCGCAACGACGAATATTACTGCGAAGCCCGCAACCGGTTCTCCGAACTCTACGCGTCGCTGTCGCTGACCGAGCCCGTCATCGTGCCGTCGCTCCGCGAAGCTTTTGCCTATAGTCCGGCAACCAAAGCCGTGGTCGTCGCCGACGTCGCGGCTGCGGGCGAGTACGAACGCCGCCTGCAAGATCACTTCGCAGCCCGCGCGTACGTCACGCGCAGCCTGCCGGAGTTCGTCGAAGTGCTCGATCCGAGCGTCGATAAGGGGAACGCCCTGCGCTTCGTCGCCGCCCGCCTCGGCGTTCCAATGGAAGCGACGCTGGCGATCGGCGACTCCTGGAACGATGCGCCGCTGCTGCGGGCGGCCGGGTTTGCGGTTGCGATGGGTTCGGGGCCTCCGGAACTGCGCGAGATTGCCGACGCGGTAGTCGGAGATTTGGCGCTTGACGGCGTCGCGGAAGCGATCGAACGGTACGTGCTGGCGTGAAAGGGTCGCGCGCGAAAAGGCGGCGCCGGTCGCCGGCGGCGCGCATCCGTCCCTTTTGGATACTGATAACCTTTACCGTTGCGCTCGTTGCCGTAGGGGCCGGATTCGCGGTAACGTGGCCTGGATTCGATCCGAAGTCGATCCGCGTGAGCGGCAACCACCGGGTGGCAGCGAGCGAGATTCTTGCCAAAGCGGCGATCGCTCCGCGAACCAGCATCTGGGTTCAGAACACTCGTGCAATGGCAAAGAGGATCGGGAGCATTCCCGACATCGAGTCGGTAAAGGTCGGCCGCATTCCGCCCGCGGCGATCCGCATTCACGTCACGGAACGCATTCCCTACGCCGAGTTGCGCAGCGGGGCCAACGACGCCGTCGCCGATCGCGCGATGCGAGTCTTGTCGTACGACGCGGAGCAGAAGTTGCCGATCTTTGTGTTGCGTCCGGGGTTGGAGCTAACGCCGGGAACGTTCGTCACTTCATCGGATGCGCTCTCGTTGCGCGATGCCTACAGCGCGTTGCTGGAGCGCGGCTTCGCTCCGGTGCAGCTGGAGCTCGACCGCTACGACGGGTTGGAAGTCACCTTGCAAACCGGG
>DATAPM010000108.1:0-3212 GCA_036265225.1 Vulcanimicrobiaceae bacterium | reverse complement strand
CGACCACTGGTGCGACGGGCCCCTTGGCCAAGAAACCGCCCCCGGCCGCAATCCAGCCGAGAATGGCATACCGGTCGCGCCCGGTTTCGAGCGCGCGAAACCACCAGAAGATGGTCATCGCCACGGCCAAATCGAGCAGGGCGTCCATAATTGCGAGACGGCCTATGACCCCTTGCATCAGCGCCGTCGAAAGTATCACGCCGGCATACATGCCGACGCGCGCTCCGGCCTGGCGCGCGACGGCATAGCCGGTAAAGCCGCCGAGCGCGATCGTAGCCAGCGCCGAGGGAAGTCGCATTGCCAGCGTCGTCGCACCGAAAAGGAACGAAAAAGCCGCGCCGAGCCAAAAGTAGAGTGGCGGCTGGATGAAGTAGGGCACGTTGTTCAGGTGCATGACCACCCAGTCGTGGGTGAGCAGAATCTCGCGGGCGACCTCGCCGTATGCCGTTTCGCTGTTATCCCACAGCGTGCCGCCGCCAAGCCCCGGCAGCGTTATGAGGGCCGCGGCAAGCGCGCCGACCAAGGCCGCGCGGGCTGGAGCTGAAACGAGCGGCGAGCGCAGCACGGAAGGCGGTTTTTAACGACCGGTCGCGGAACTCTTTGTCACAGCGTATGCTCCCCATTTCTTTGCGGGCAAACGGTCGTCGAGCCGTAATCGTCGGCGGAGGCAGCGTCGCCGCGCGTAAAGCCGAATCGCTTCTCTCTGCCGGCTTTCCGATTTTTGTCGTTTCCGAGCGGATCGGCGAGGCCTTGCGCACCCTCGTTCAGACCGCCGGAGGCTCGTTTGCCGAGCGTGGTTACGCATCGGGCGACCTCGACGACGCCGCTCTGGTCATCGCAGCTACCAACGACGCCGAGGCTAATGCCCGCGTCGTGGCCGACGCTCGCGTCGCGCACGTGCTGGTCTGCGATGCGGCCGATCCCGACCGCGGCGATTTCACGATGACGGCGACGCGGCGTGCCGGAGATCTCACCATCTCGGTCGACTCGGGCGGAGCCTCTCCGGCGTTCGCGCGACGGATCGCCTCGGAACTCGCCGCGCACGTCGACCCTGCAGCCGCCGGCGCCGTTGCCGGTCTCGCACGCATGCGCGCCTACGTCAAAGGGGCGTTTCCCGCGGGCGAGCGCGATGCAATTCTTCGCGCTCTCGCAGAGCGCCCGGTCGGCGAGCTCGCAAGCCTGCCGAACGCAAAGCTCGTCTGCGCGACGCGCGAGAGCGCGCTGGCCATGGTGCAGTCGCGCAGCGTTGCCGCGCAGCTCGCTCAGCGCGGGGTTGTAACGTCGATGCTCGGCGTGACGACGAGCGGCGATCGCGATCGCACGCGTCCGTTGGATCGCTTCGGCGACGTCAACGTTTTCGTCAAAGAGCTGGAGAGCGCGTTGCGCGAGCGGCGCGCCGGCTTTGCCGTTCACTCGTGCAAAGACCTCGCCGGCACGCTGCCCGACGACATGCGAATCGCCGCTATTTCGGCGCGAGCCGACGCTCGCGACGCGTTCTGCAGCGAGCGGTACGAATCGCTCGAGTCGCTTCCGGCGGGCGCCGTCGTTGGCACTTCGAGTCCACGGCGGCGAGCGCAGCTGGCGCTCCTTCGCCCGGACCTTCGTTACGAGAACTTGCGCGGTAACGTCGACACGCGCTTGAAGAAACTGGCACGTGGGGAATACGATGCCATCGTTTTAGCAATGGCTGGGCTGCAACGATTGGGAGTTGCCGCCGCACACGTCGCGGCGTTCGCCGAGGAGCGACTCGTGCCGGCCGTCGGCCAAGGCGCTCTAGCGGTCGAAGTGCGATCGGAAGACGACGCCGTTGCCGCGCTCCTGCGCGACGCGGTTAACGATCTTGCGAGCGAGCTCTGTATCGTTTGCGAGCGGTCTACGCTGCGCGCGCTGCGCGCCGGTTGCAGTGCACCCCTCGGCGTTCACGCTCGGCTAGAAGGCGCGACGATGCGCGTCGACGCTTTCTACGCGCCCGATTCCGAAACGCCGCGTCGAGTCACGCTCGAACGTTCCGTCGAGACGCTCGAAGCAGCCGAGGCCCTCGGAATCGCCGTCGCACGAGCGCTCGAGCAGTCCAAGGTCGCGGCGGGCGTGCGACGATGATCGTGCTGCGGCCGCGGCGGCTGCGCCGCACCGAAGTCGTTCGCGGGCTGGTGCGCGAGCATCGCGTCGCGCTCGATCGCCTGGTGCAGCCGATCTTCGTCGTCGAAAACGCCGCCGACGCGGGAGCCATCGAGTCGATGCCGGGTATCGCACGCTTCGATCTGGGCAACGCCGTCGCCGAAGCGCGCGAGCTTTTCTCGCTCGGCATCCGCTGCATTCTGCTTTTCGGTGTCCCGGGCTTCAAAGACTCCATCGCTTCGCCGGCTTACGATTCGCAGGGAATCGTACAGCGCGCGATCCGCGAGATCAAAGGAGCGGTGCCCGAGATGGTGATAGCGGCCGATCTCTGCGCCTGCGAGTACACTAGCCACGGCCACTGTGGAATCCTCGGTGACGGCGGTGACGTTGACAACGACCTAACGCTCGAGCTTTTATCACGCATCGCCGCTACGTATGCCGAGGCGGGTGTCGACGTGGTCGCTCCTTCGGACATGATGGACGGGCGCGTGGGCGCGATTCGCGCTGCGCTCGACCGGCAGGGACACCTAGATGTAGCGATCATGGCCTACAGCGCCAAGTACGCGTCGGCCTTCTACGGTCCGTTTCGCGAAGCGGCGGGTTCTGCACCGCAGTTCGGCGATCGCCGCACCTATCAAATGGATCCGCCCAACGTGCGCGAGGCGATGCGCGAGATCGCGCTCGACGTCGCCGAAGGTGCCGATATCGTGATAATCAAGCCCGGCCTGCCTTATCTCGACGTCGTGCGCGCCGCCCGCGATCGATTCGACGTGCCCATCGCCGTTTACAACGTCAGCGGCGAGTACGCGATGATGCAGGCCGCATTTGCAGCGGGATGGCTCGAGGCCGACCGCACGGTCGACGAATTGCTGGTATCCTTCGCGCGCGCCGGCGCCGACATCGTCATCACGTATTTTGCCAAGGCGTACGCGCGGCGTCATGGATGATGCCGCGATACTGCTGTTTGCTGGAGGCGACGCGCGCCGCTTTCCCGGCAAACTCGAGCGCAGCGTCGAAGACGAGCCGATGATCGTGCGTTGCCATCGTCGCCTGCGCGCCTCGCCGTGGCCGGTCTACGTGGCAGCCAAAGGCTC
>DATAPM010000107.1:0-5555 GCA_036265225.1 Vulcanimicrobiaceae bacterium | reverse complement strand
ACCCGCCGTGATAATCGACAATGTAGACGTTACCGTTTTTATCTGAACAAAGGCCACCGTACATGTTACTCGGACTTATCCTGCCAACATGCTTGCCGCGAGGATACGAAAATACTGCGTAATCCGTGTAGATTAGGTCGCCGCTCTTAGCCTCAGGTGCGGTCCATTCTATCGAAGGCATTATCTCTTTTTGGGTAGCGGTGGGTGAGGCAGGGTGCGGAACGGCCGCGGTGCTAGCCACCTGGCCCCCGCACCCCGCAACAAAAAGCGCCGCGCTCATAAGCGCGGTCAAACGACCCGAACCCCGAAGCCCCATGCTTGTCTCCTTCTAGGGGGTAGAACGTTCGCGGCGGGCAGGGCGTTCGACTTCCTGAGGTGAGGACGGCTCCGGTGTGGAGGAGCCGCCCTCAGCACCTACAGTGCCCCCGAATCCTTAGTCTGGGCCGGAAGATGCCGGACCAGGCAACTACCCCGCTGGGGCTGCCCGTGCAACAGAAATGCAACAGAGGGGAGCGAAACGGGGCGTTTTGGGGCGTAGCGGTTAGGAAGTTGAGGGACGGAAAACGCCTACAGTATCGGACTTTTCAGTAGCGGGTCGTATTGGCCAGGGTCCCAAGGTGTGCGTTCGAATCCCGCTGGGGCTAAACTTTTCGGCCTTATAGCATAACGAGTTTTCGCTATCGGAATGGGCTTGTGGGCCCGTTGTGGCCCGGACCTGCTGCGAGCGCCTCGGCAACAGCGCCGCCGACTAACGAATCGAGCTGCGCCGCGTGCTTTTCTTGCAAGGACTGCGCGAGGTGCAAGTACGTATTCGCGGTAATCGCGATCGTACTATGACCTAGCGACGAACTTATAAGCTTCAGGTCAGCGCCGGCGACGAGTGAAAGCGACGCAAACGAATGGCGCAAGTCGTGGAGCCGAATCTTTGGCAGCTTCTTGCGACGAATTAGCTCGTAGAACCGCGATCCGAACGTGTCAGGGTTTCGTAGCTCGCCAGGCCGATCGGACCGATCGAATACGTAATCGTCCTTAGTAGCGCGCCCCATACCGCGGTTCATCCGCACTTCCCCTTGCAGCGCTTTCTGCTCACGCAGAGCCGCTACGACAAAGGGAGCGAGCGCCAAAGTGCGAGCCGATCGAGCAGTCTTGGGTGGCTTCTCGCGCACTTGGCCCTTGACGAGCTCCACCGTCCTCCTGATCGTCACCCGTGCTGCATCAAAGTCAATGTCTCCCCACTTGAGGCCGAGACATTCTCCCCTGCGCACGCCCGTGCCGATAAGAACGGCAATAGGGAGCCGCAAGTACGAGGTGGAGGCAGCGCGCAGCAGCCTTGCGATCCCCTCGGCATCGAGCGTCTTCATCTCGGCCTCCACATAGCGCGGTGTCTCAACGGCATCGACCGGATTTCGCAAAAGCGCGCTCATTCTAACGCCCCAATTCAGGACGCTCCTTAGCACGTCAAAGACGTGCTTTACCGAACGCGGTGAAAGGGTACGTTCCGTTCCCTCCCGCTTCGTCGTGAGCCATTTAGCCACGGCGCTTTCAATGTGCACCGGACGCATATCGCGAGCCCGGAGGCCACCGAGTTCAGGGAGAATGTAGTCGGCAGCAAGCTGCTTGTAACGGACGAAAGTATGTCCGGAGACACGGTGCTCGGTGCTTTGGAGCCAACGGTCGCAAAGCTGTTGCACGGATATTCGCGCGCCGTCGAGTCCGCCCGTTTCGCTCTCGCGTAGGAGGTCGCGAAGACGCGCTTCTGCCTCGCGCCGCGATCCCCTGAACGTCTCGCGCATCCGTCTGCGCTTGCCTTTTGCCCCGCGGTCGAGTTCAACGCGGAGATAAAAGGAGCCGACGACACGGCCTTTCTTGATCGAGCCTTTCATTCTTCATCCTCTTGATTTACTTCCAAAAACGTTGTCACTTTGGCTGTTCCTACACATCAAAGTCGCTCATAAGTGGCACGCGAGTCGGGATTGACAATCCTTCGGTAAGGTTGGTTTGCACCTCGTGCAACGTCGCTTCCATCTGCTTAGTGTCGATGCCCTGTTTCTTGAGGAGGCGCACGATGTGATTAATAACCCTCTGATAGTCACGCTCTTCGAGCGGAAAACCGAAAAGGTCTACCCATATTCGAGCGAGTCGTCGGTCACGGCGACCTGGCGCGTCAAAGAGATTCACTGTTCCCTTCAGCGCATCGGCGACGACGGTCAAGTTAAATCCAAACTGCTCAGCAAACTCCGGATACTTTGTTGCGATGTCATCCGAGAGCCCAACAGCTTCCCGATAGCCTGCGAGTGCGACTCTGCTTGCGATGCGCCTCGCCTCTTCAGGGTTATCTCTGAGCATCGAAGCTATGACTGACTTTACTTTCTCCGCCGTAGACTTCTTAAAATGAGTCGATTTCAAAAGCAAGAATCTAACGGCACCGCTGACGAGGACCTCTTTAGCTTCTTCGCCGCTCAGAAGCTTGCCACAGAGGAGTGCAATGTGGGTCGCTGACAGTCCGAGGATCGTTGCATACGCGGCGATGGTCTTATCTCGCGGCCTCTTCTTGACCCAAAAATGCTCGGAAACGTTCTTTGTCGAGCGACTCAAGCCGTCGAGGGCATTGAGGCGGCGCGCGAGCTCGCCATAAGACAACTTCTGCTGTAGCGCGACGCGAGCGATCTCGCGCATTACTTTCGGAGCGCCTTTCGCCCGAACGACCCCTTCGAGGCCCTCGGGTCCGTCGTCTGTTCTTCGGTTTCGTGGCATTTGGATATAGTTTTGGCTATCCCCGAAACACTCCCTGCTGTACCATTTGGAAAAAGCCACGAGAAAGTAGGCCAAAATGATATCAGCAGATCGGCTAACGATGTCCGTCGAGGAGGCGGCAATGGCGCTCGGTGTATCCCGAGGGACGGCGTACGAGGCCGTTCGCTCAGGGCAGATTCCGACGGTGCGGCTTGGCCGGCGTTTGCTCGTCCCGATCGACGCGCTACAAGCATTGCTTAAGGTCGAGGCCAGCGCAAGCACTGAAAAACAGCGTCTGGCGAAGAGAGACGCACGGACATGAAAAACCCGCCGTTGAGGACGGCGGGCGATGCAAGCACCGAATCGCTTCGCGCAGCCGGATCTTTCCCCTTCCGTATTGTCTCGATGCGCCGCGTCGATTACGGCTCTAAGCAGGGCGAGTTTACGATCGAAACGCCAATCGGACTCATCGAGGCCGACCTCTTCAAGCCCGAAGATTGCGAGCCGTTCGCCCAGACGCGCAGCGTGCGCGACAAGTATTCCGGACAATGGAGGCGCACCGTCACGCTCGATCGCGCATTTGCCGCCCGGATTCTCGCCGCATTGCGCGGTCAAGCTCCGAACGCTGAAGCGAAGCGCGGCGAGCGAAAGACGCAAGGCATGGAGCCGAGCGCAACGCTCTTGGAAAGCGAACGCTGTTTCGATGCGGCCTCCGCTGAGCTCGACGGCGGGAAGGGTGCGGCATGATGCAAGCCCCACTCGATGCAGCACTCGCGTATGCGAAGCGAGGATGGTTCATCTTCCCGATCTTCGAGACGCTTGGGTCGTCGTGCGCCTGCGGCAATGCAAAATGCGAGCACCCTGCTAAGCACCCGCGCACGCCGAACGGTTGCCTCAACGCTACAGCCAACGAAGTGCAGGTTCGCAAATGGTGGAAACATTGGCCGAACGCAAGCATCGGGATCGCGACGCAGCCTTCCGGGCTAGTTGTACTCGACGTTGACCCCCGACACGGCGGGGACGAGTCGATGCACGCCCTTGCGGCAGAATGCGGCGAGCTTGATACGCTGGTCGCGCTTTCCGGCGGCGGCGGCGAGCACCGCTACTTTCGCGCCACGATCGCGATTGCATCACGCGCGGAGGCACTTGGGCCGCGGTATCCCGGCATTGACGTGCGCGCCCAAGGTGGCTACATCATTGCGCCGCCGTCCGTGCATATCTCTGGCCGCTCCTACCAATGGGAGGCCTCATCGCCAGAGGAGCCCGCTGCGCTGCCAGCCTGGCTCGCTGCATCACTGCAGAAGCCTGAACGGGGACTGATCGTCGCGGCCAATGATGATGCCCTGATTGCAGAAGGTCAACGTAACGATACGCTCGCGCGCGTCGCTGGTAGGTTCCGCCGGCAGGGCATGACCGCGCAAGCGATCGAGGACGCGCTGCTCGCCATGAATGCGCGGCAATGCGTGCCACCTCTGCCTAAAGACGAAGTTGGTGCGATCGCACGCAGCATCGCGCGATACCCGCCCGAAAAAAACGGCGCCGGAGGTGCGATCGGCAAAATGGAGCAGCCGCGCCGGATCGTTCGACTCGTTCCCACGAGTCAGATTGCGCCGGTCGAGACTCGGTATGTCGTCGAGCCTTACGTGCCGCGCGGCGAAGCGACGTGGCTCGAAGGCTTAACGAAAACCGGAAAGACGATGGTGGCGATCGACCTCATCGCGCGGCTCACGCGCGGCGACGTTCTGCCGCCGACGAGCGCGCGCATCGAGCGCGGCCGAGCGGTGATACTGACGTGCGAGGATTCTGCCGAACGAACAATTGTGCCACGCCTCATCGCTGCTGAAGCCGACCTTGATCGCGTCACAATCATACGTGTCGAGGAGGAAGGCGCAGAGCGCATCCCATCGTTCGTTTACGACGGCGAAGCCATCGAAAGACAATTGGGCGCGTCACGGGCGGACCTCCTTATGGTGGATGGAACGTTCGGCGTGCTCGGCGTCGAGGACGGGCACTCGTACACAGAAGCTTATCAGCGAATGCTGCCGCTTGTGGCGATGGTCCGCCGGCTGGACATCGGCGCGATCATCGTGCGTCACATCCGCAAAACCGAAGCGACTGCCTTGAACCGAGGCATCGGCTCAGTCGGATACGCGAGCTTGGCGCGATCTACGGTATCGGTCGCCTTCGATCGCGACGACGAAACGGGCGCGCGTCGCCTATTGGCGCACGCTGGCAGCAACGTGGGTGCGACCGGTCCGACCCTCACGTTCACCGTCGTAGGCGTGGCGATCGAAGAGCTGACCCGTGCCATCGGGCGCGTCGTTTGGGGCGACGTGGTAGACGTGACCGCTGACGAGGCGATGCGCGAAGGCCGGACGCTCGACGATCGCAGCGCACTCGATGCGGCGTGCGATCTGCTACATGACGTTCTCGCTGACGGCCCGGTCAGGTCGCTCGACGTTTACGCTGCCGCTGATCGCGTGGGCATCAAACGAATGACGTTGCGGCGCGCTGCCACGAAACTTCTCGTGGAGCGCCAGCGCGACGGGGAACGCGGGCCGTGGCTAATGACGCTGCCGGAAAGCGTACCTGCTCAAAATTAGCGTACGTGCTCACACGAGCAGCTTGAGCACGTACGGCTTCTGTTGAGCACGTACGGCACGGCCGGCGACTGTCGCTAGGTAAGCCGCTGCCCCCGCCCGTCTTTCACTCGTCGAAGCGATCTTACTTGAGCCCAGCGACGATCGGCCCCGTCAGAAAATGCTCACTACCCCTCTTTGAGCGCGCAATAAGGCTGCGCGTCTTCCAGCCGTCGGAATACT
>DATAPM010000106.1:0-6354 GCA_036265225.1 Vulcanimicrobiaceae bacterium | reverse complement strand
GCCCGTTGGACGGCTGCGCCGGCCGCTTCCGCAGGCATCGGGATGTTCGCAATCTTCAACCCGTGGGTTTACAACGAGGTCGTCGCCGGACATCTGGTAATGGTCTTGTCCTACGGGGCGCTGCTCGGCTTCATTGCGGAGGTGCTGCGCGGCCGCGATGCATCGTCGGTTCGCCTTGCGCTTTGGCTCGCGCTCATCGAAGCACAACTGCAGTTCTTCATCATCGCTATGCTGGCGCTGATCGTCTTTGCGGCAGTCACGAAGAAATGGCTGCCGCTGGCCGCGGGCGCCGTCTTCATTCTTCCGTCCGCAATCGGCGTCGCCGCCGAACGCGGCTTGTTGCTGCAAACGCCGTACGGCCTCACCTGGCAATCCAATCAGTCCGTCGAACCGGCGGCGCTACTCGGCCTTGGCGGCTACTTTCCGGGTTACGCCGATCGTCTCGGAACGTTTGCGAGCATTGCCGCTTGGCTGGTGCTCGCGCTCGCAGCGCTCGGAGCCTTTTTTACGCGACGCTCTCGCGCGACCATCGCGGCGGCCGTCGCCGCGGTGGCGATTTTTTTGATCGTCAGCGGCGTTCACGGTCCGTTGGCGTTTGCCTACGAGTGGACGGTGCGAAGCATTCCCGAGAGCGGCGTCTTCCGCGAGCTTTACGATCTCACGGGGATTTTCGCGGCGCTTCTCGCGCTATTGGCCGCACGCGCTGCGGCGCGCGGGCCACTGCAGTACGTCGCGTTAGCGGCGGGCATCATCCTGCCGATAACGTGGATCGTGCATCCGCCCAGCGATTTTTGGGTTGGCGCCGGAACGTACCCGCATCCGGTGCCCAGCGCGCCGCCCTTCCTTAGGGTCGCACTGCTTCCGGCATTTCAACCGCTACAACTGCGCACCGGAGAGGGCGATGGAGCCGACCCCGACGCGCACGTCTATCCCCGGCGCGTTGCGGTCATCAATCAATACTTCCCGACGTTTCCGGTCGACATGGCATTGGCGCGTTACGAACGGACCGGCGACGCCGCCGCGTTGCAAGCGCTTGGAGTCGGCGAGATAATCGCGCGGCCGTGGCTCGAATCGCGATCGAACGGTACGGTCGGGTTGGCGGCGCGCTCGCTTTCGGCCGCCTCCGGTCCGCTTGCCGTACCGCCGCAACAGTTTATCGTCGGGCCGGCGCCGCTCGTTTCGGAATGCGTCGGATCTCGCGTCGTCGCTTTCGTAAACCGCCTCGGCGCCTGCAACGTCTTTTTTGCCGACGCGCCGGGATACGCGCCGATTCGTCCCATCGTGGCGTCGAGCGATTCGATCGATCCCGGCACGGCGTGGATCGACGCGCGCCTCGCATTTGCCGGCGTGCCCGAGGCGGCGCAGGCCATCGGCGGTGCATTGACGCAATCGCGCGTGCCGTTTCCGGTGACGGCGGATGAGTGGCTTCTTACCTTCGTGCGCGGACGATTGCTGACCGACGGCGGCATGACCCTGGCCGCCGGCCCCGGCGCCTTTGCGTGGATTCCCATTCCGGTCGGCGTTGCGGCGGTGCGATGCGACGGTCTTTGCGAACTCGTCGCGCAATCGAGGGCCATTCCCGCCGGAGCGCGGGAAACAACGGCGCGCGTTCGCGCACTCGAGTTTCACTCTCCGGTGCCCTGGCTCTATTTCGTTTCGCGAGAGTTCGGCAACGCCGCCGTGCTGCGCCTCAACGAGCGTTACGATCCGGGTTGGATTGGATTCTCTTCGTGGCACCTGCTGCCGCACGTGAAGGTCGACATGTGCGTTAACGGCTGGCTCGTATCGGGACGCCCAGGCGGGCTCGTCCTCGTGCAAATTACCGCGTTATTGCAAGCAATAGCCGAGATTATCGGCGTCGTTTGCTTGCTGCTGCTGCTGAAGGCGCTCCAACGCGCGCCGACGAAGCGCGCCTCGTGACGATGCAGCCGCTGGTCCCGTTCGTAGATTTAAAGGCGCAATTTCACGCTATACGCGAGGAGGTGCTTCCTCGAGTGACTTCCGTGATGGAAGATGCGAGTTTCGTCTTAGGACCCGACGTCCAGCAATTTGAAGAAAACTTTGCGACCTACGTCGGATCCCGCTATTGCGTCGGGCTCGAGTCCGGAACCGCCGCGTTGCAGTTGGTTCTGCAGGCCGTCGGAATCGGGCCGGGCGACGACGTCATCATCCCCGCCAACACCTATATCGCCTGTGCGATTGCCATTTCGGCGATCGGCGCTCGTCCGGTCCTGGTGGACATGGATGCCGACTACCTGATCGATCCGGATTTGCTCGAGTCGGCACTGACGCCGCAGACTAAAGCCGTAATGCCGGTCCATCTTTACGGACAGGCCGTACCGATGGATGCAGTCATCGAGTTCGCCCGCCGTCACGGGCTGCGCGTGATCGAGGATGCATGTCAAGCGCACGGCGCGCGGTGGAACGGACGGCGTACCGGCACGTTCGGCGATGCCGGCTGCTTTAGTTTCTACCCGGGAAAGAATCTCGGCGCCTACGGCGATGCCGGCGCGGTCCTCACCGACGATCCCGAACTCTTCGAGCAGTTGCGTTTGTTGCGCGACTTCGGGCAGCGCAAGAAGTACGAGCACCTGATCAAGGCGGGGAACTGTCGCCTCGATTCGATTCAAGCCGCCGTGCTCGACGTAAAGTTACGCCACCTCGACGATTGGAACGAGGCGCGCCGGCGTCACGCCGGCGCCTACGATGCAAAGCTTGCAGAGATCGGCATTGCTCCGCCGCACCGCTTGCACGACGAAGGGCACGTCTACCATCTCTACGTCATCGAAGTAGAGAATCGCGAGCAGGTTCAAGCGGCCTTGAAAGAGCGCGGCATTGCTACCGGCATCCACTATCCGATTCCGATCCATCTACAGCCGGCGTACGAAGATCTAAAGCTTGGTCCGGGCAGCTTCGCCCGTACCGAGCGCAGCGCCGGACGAATCCTCTCCCTCCCGATGTTCCCCGAGCTGACGGCGGAGCAGATCGACCTTGTCGTCGAGGCGCTCGCGAGCTGCCGCCGACTAGTCGTCGCCTAGCAGCTCTTACGGATCGCAACGAGTCAATGCAACCACTGGGAGTAGCCGTGGTCGGCGCGGGTTACTGGGGACCGAACCTGGTGCGCAACTTCCACGCGTCGCTCGATTGGACGGTCCGCTGCGTCGTCGAGCGCGATCGCGAACGTCTCGAGCGGCTGCTGCGCCTCTACCCTTCGGTGACCGGCTTTGCCGAGATCGACGACGCGCTGCGGGATCCCGGCGTTGACGCAATCGCTTTGGCGACGCCGCCGCGAACGCACCATGCTTTGGCGACTCGCGCCATCGAGGCCGGCAAGCACGTGCTGGTCGAGAAGCCGTTGGCAGAATCATATCGCGACGCGGTGGACCTTTACGAACGCGCTGCGGCCGCCGCCGTGCGCCTGATGACGGACCACACGTTTCTCTATACCGGCTCGGTCGAGAAGCTGCGCGCTCTGCGCGAAAGCGGCGAGTTGGGAAGCGTCTATTACGTCGATTCCGTGCGCGTGAACCTCGGTCTCTTTCAAGAGAGTAACGTCGTCTGGGACTTAGCCCCGCACGACGTCTCCATCATCAACTACCTCTTGGACGAAGTCCCCGAATGGGTGGCCTTGCAGCTCGGTGCCTGCGTCCACACCAAGACGCCGGACGTTGCCTTTCTGACGATGTGGTACCCGGGGGGCTGTCTCGCTCACGTGCACTTGAGCTGGCTGTCGCCGGTCAAGGTCCGTCGCACGATGATTTCCGGCAGCCAGAAAATGGCCGTTTGGGACGACGTCGAACCGACTGAGAAGATTTACATTTACGATAAGGGCGTCGTGCTGGATCCCTCGAGCACCTCGCTGCAGCAGCAAATGGTTTCGTATCGCTTGGGCGACCTTCACGTGCCTCTGATCGACAACCGCGAGGCGCTCGGCAAGCTCGTCGCCGATTTCGCGCAAAGTATCCGCACCGGGAGCGCGACGCGCTCCGACGGTCGCTTCGGCGCGGGCGTCGTTCGCGTCATCGAGGCGGCGCTGCGTTCCGCTGCCCAGGACGGAACGAAGGTAGAGGTCGCGCAGTGAAGGTCTCGTTCATCATCGCGACGCTCAACGAGATCCGCCGGCTGCCCCCGGTCATCGAGAGTATCCGCGCCCAGAACTATCCTCCCGAGTCGATCGAGATCGTGGTCGTCGACGGACTCTCCGACGATGGGACGCAAGAGTATGCGCGCTCGGCGGGGTGCGTCGTGATCGACAATCCACGCCGGCTCGCCGAACCGGGGCACCTGCTCGGCTATGCCGCGGCGACCGGCGACCTCCTGTGCATCATCGCGGCCGACAATATCTTGCACACTCCCGACTTCATCACGCGTATCGTCGAGCCGTTCGCCGACCCCACGATCTACGCGGCGGTTCCGCGCGTCGTCTGGACCGCCGACGACAACCTCAGCACTCGTTACATCAACGATTTCACCGATCCGTTCAATCATTTCTTGTATGGCGATGCCGCCAACGCGACGACCTTCTTACACGCGTACCGCGTCAAACGCAAGACCGGCTCGTATATCGTCTACGATTTCCCGCCGGATAAGCCGCCTTTGGTGGCGATCGCGCAAGGAACGACGGTACGCGCCGGCATGCCCAACCGCGAAGGCTGGGAAGAAGACGACATAATGCCGGTGGTCGACGCGCTGCACGAGGGACGCGACATCGCGTACGTGCCCGGCGCTCTCATCGAGCATCACACCGTCGACGGACTCTTCAACTTCGTCCACAAGTTCGGTCCGCGCATCGCGAAGCGGCTGGAAGATCGCAATCAAGCGGTTTGGCACCGCGCC
Source organism: Vulcanimicrobiaceae bacterium (assembly GCA_036265225.1). GTDB lineage: Bacteria > Vulcanimicrobiota > Vulcanimicrobiia > Vulcanimicrobiales > Vulcanimicrobiaceae > Cybelea. The sequence goes on along the minus strand of DATAPM010000106.1, from coordinate 1,518 downwards.
GGCGGATGGAGCGCCGACCGCAAGCTGCGCGCCTATCTCTGGCCGTTCTATTCGGTCTCAATCGTCGCGCCGGCGATCGTCGCTGCGGCGGGTCTCGTTCGCGACCGCCGCGCTACGTGGCTCTACCACCCAGTTATTAACTTTGCGTTGGGCGTTGAGTTTTGGAGACGCGCGCTGCCTTACGCATGGTCCGTCGCGCGCGCACGTTTGCGAGGTCAACGCGCCTAGTGGCTACTTCAGTTCTCGTAACCGGCGGAGCCGGGTTCATCGGTTCGCACGTCGTCGACGATCTCGTTCGCGCGGGATATCGCGTCACGGTCTTCGACAACTTTTCCAGCGGTCTGCGCGAAAATCTCGCGGCGCTCGACGGCGACGTCGAGATCGTCGAGGGCGACGTGCTCGACGCCCAAGCGCTCCAAACGGCGGCGCGCGGTAAAGAGATTATTTCGCATCAGGCCGCGCAGCTCGAGATTACCAAGTGCCTTGAAGATCCGCTCGACGATATGCGGACGAATCTAGTCGGGACCATCAACGTGCTGGAGGCCGCACGCGCGGCCGGCGCTTCGCGAGTGGTCAACGCGTCGTCGGCCTGCATCTACGGACAGGCCGTAAATCCGCCCAGCGACGAAGATGCCGGCCCGCATAATCCCAACTGGTCGTACGGCGCCAGCAAGCTCGCTGCCGAAAAGTACGCACAGATTTTCGCGCACGATTATGGTTTCGCCGTATCGTCGCTGCGTTACGGCATTACCTACGGCCCGCGCGAATGGTACGGACGCGTGCTGACGATCTTTCTCAAGCGGCTCTCCGAAGGCAAGCCGCCTGTGATTTTCGGCGCCGGCGAGCAACTCCGCGATTTCGTTTACGTGAACGACGTCGTGCGCATCCACCGCGCCTGCATTGAGACCGGCATGGACGGCGCGCACTCTTTCAACGGCGGCACCGGCGTAGCAACCTCGATCTCCGAGCTCGCGGGCGTCGTCTGCGAAGTCACCGGCACCGACCTCGCGCCGCTGACCGAAAACGTTGCGCCGGGCGAGCGTTCGGAGCTCGTCGACGGCCGAATGCGCCTGCCGTCGGAGCTCGACGTGATGCAGCTCTCGCCCAAGAAAGTCGAGCGCACGTTTGGTATCACGCCGCAGGTCACGCTTCGCGATGGAGTGCGGCGCGAGTGGGAGTGGCTGCTAGAAAATCGCCATCGCTGGAAGACGATGAGCTACTAGCGACCAGTTTCGGGCGCCAGCGGAGTTCCGAGCCTGAAGTTGCCGGCGGCATCTTCGTAGACCTCACTCCAGTAGCGCATCATCACCAAGCCGTCTTCGTGCTTACCGAGGAGGTTGGGAATCGGTTTACCTTCGAGCGCGTCGAGCAACAGCGTGGCGAAGTTGATGCCGGCCGCCGTCGTTAGGGCGAGCGTGCCGGAGAAGCGCGGATTCATCTCGATGATCGCGAAGCTGCCGTCGGCGCGAAGCATGCCCTGCACGTTGGCCGGTCCTTGCAGGCCGCTGCGCTCGACGA
>DATAPM010000105.1:0-1909 GCA_036265225.1 Vulcanimicrobiaceae bacterium | reverse complement strand
CTTCAGATTGCCCTTCGTGAAATCGTTCATCCAGTTGCCGGCGGCGGCCGCGGCCTGGTCGTTGACCGGGTTGTTCCCGTAGGCGCCGAAATGGCCGAGGTACTTGCCGGTCGCCGCATCGAGCATGACCACGCGCCGATTGCCGTAGCCGTCTGCGACGTACATGCGATTGTTGCTCGGATCTACGCTGATATCGGCCGGCAGATAGAACATCGGCGTGCCGCTCTTGCCCCCGTCCTTGTCATTGCTGTTCGGCCCTTTGGCTCCCGTGCCGCCGAACATCGCGACGAACTTTCCGTCTTTGGTGAACTTCAGGATCATGCCGTCGGCGCCGTTGCCGGACGCCCAGGCGGATCCGTTGGGACGGGCATTCGCGTTGTTGCCGCCGAGATAAATGAAGCCGTTGTGATCGACGAAGATGCCGTGCTCGGTCGCGGGCCACACGCAGCCTTCCTCCGCCTTGCACTTCCCGGGATCGGCCGGGCCGCCCCATGCACGCAGCAGCTTGCCGGTCTCGTCGAACTCCATCACGGAGGGCGCCGGCGCGCAGCAATCGCCGAGCACGCCGTGCGGACGCGCGAAGCCCAGGGCGTCCACGGGCTTGCCGTCCTTCGACGTATTGGTCGCGGCAGTCAGCGCCGCTTCGTCGTCGGTAAGCGAGCGCGGTCGCTGGTAAACCCAGACGTGATCGTCCGGCGCGACGTAAAGACCGCCGACTTGGCCGAGGATCCAGTTGTTGGGCAGCTTTTGCGGCCAACCGGCGTCCGCGATGAATCCCGGCACCGTCGCGGTCGCGGGCACGGCATACACACCGGAGCGCTCGGCGAGTCGCTCGAGTATGCCGGTGGCCGCCAAGGTTTTTTCGTCGGGCCTCGGCGGCTGAGCCGCAACCGACGCGGCAACGAAGGCAAGCAGCACGCAAGACATGGCAATCGGTTTCAGTTTCATACGCGCATACCTCACGCCCGGGCCAACGATAGCGACCGCTCGTTTGCTTGTAAACCGCGCGCATGATGCAACCAATGGGTTGCACAAAGAGGGTAGCTATGGCACTCTGCAACCATATGGTTGCACATGAGGGCGTAACAACGGAGGTGCGCGTGAGTAAGTACGACAGGATCGAGAAACGAGTCACGTTGCGCGCGCCGGTGGAGCGCGTCTGGCGCGCAATCACCGATGCGCAGGAGTTCGGGCGCTGGTTCGGCGTCGAGCTGAACGGCTCGTTCGTGGCAGGCAAGACGGTGACGGGTTCGTTCGGTAAGAATCTCAACGAGGCCGCGATCGCCGAGTATCAAAAGAGCCTCGGTCTCGCGCCGTCGAGATCAAGATGCCGGAGAGCAACGCGGTGTTTTGCACCGTCGAGAGGATCGAGCCGCAGCGGTACTTCAGCTTCCGCTGGATCCCGTACGGCATCGACGCCGACGTCGATCCGAACGACGAGCCGACGACGCTCGTCGAATTCCACCTCGAGCAGATCGGCGGGGGAACGCAGCTCACGATCGTTGAATCCGGTTTCGATCGTGTGCCCGCCCGTCGGCGAGAGCGGGCGTTTAGGATGAATGACAGTGGCTGGACGGCTCAGGCCGAGAATATCCGCAAGTATGTCGAAGACAACTGAGCGAGCCGTCGTCGACGTGTTCTTCGCGCTCGGCGACGGTACGCGCCTTGCGGTGGTCGGGAGGCTCGGCGCGGGCGTGGCCCTGTCGGCGACCGCAATCTCCGACGGCGCGCATGTGACGCGGCAGGCGATCGCGAAGCATCTGCGGGTGCTCGAAGACGCGGGGCTGGTCACTCACGAGAAGCGTGGCCGTGAGGTGCTCTACGCCCTCGAAGCGCGCCGGCTCGAGGAAGCACGCGTGTTCCTCGACGGCATTTCCGCGGGTTGGGATCGCGCGATCGATCGTCTGCG
>DATAPM010000104.1:0-2421 GCA_036265225.1 Vulcanimicrobiaceae bacterium | reverse complement strand
CCTTTCGATCATCGATCTTTAGATACCGCTGCAGCAAAGGGACTACGATGTCGGGCCGCGTCTTGAACAAATGGATCGTCTCGACGAAGCCTTTCATGACATTCATCACGAGTTCGCGATTAGAAGCGATCAACTTGCGCGTGCTCGCGAAGATCGACGGCGTGCCAAACTCATGTATCGGAAATGCATTCCAGCCGTAGCGAGCCTGGCCAGTAAAGCGCAGATCGATCGGCAGCGCACCCGCGTCGATCTCTCCGGCTGCCAGCGCGGCATAGATGCGATCAAATTTAATCAGAGGCACGTAGGTCGCAGTCGCGCCCGCCTTCTCGATTGTGAATCGAGCCGCAACGCTGGTTTGTCCAGTCTCAGTCAATACTCCGACTTTCTTTCCAGTCAGCTGTGTCAGCTGAGTGATCTCTTTCCTGGTCATGACAAAGGAATTGGAGAATTCCGACGTGGGTGTTGCCAGGATCACAATGTCGCGGCCTTTGAGTACTTCTTCCGCGACAGGGAGAGTGCCGGTGTGGGCGAACTCCCAGTCGCCACGGATCACCCCTGCGGCAGCTTGCGGACCCCCAACGGCAATGGCCGGCAAGGTCATATCGATCCCTCGCTTCTTAAAGAGACCCGCTTCGGCTCCGAGCCACGCGGTGCTTTGCCATGTCGCAAGCAGTCCCGTTGCGACTCGGACGCGTTGAGGGGCCTCTTGTGCCAAAGCCAGACGAAAAGCAGTAGCTGGGGCGGCGGCGGCACCCGCGACCAAATGCAAGAACTCCCGGCGTAAAAGTTTCATGGTATCCTCCGAATTCGCGTGTAGTTTAGGGCTGTCCTCTTCGGCCGGCTTGGACGCCGCGGAAGGGTCGCTAGGACTAGACGGGACTCCGTGCTAATTGCCACTTTGACTCGTGACGATTTCGTAGCGTTGCGTCCGATAACAGAGGCGATATGAGCACGCACACCTCAGACGCTCTGCATGTGCGGGCAAAGGATAGCGCCGTGCAGTCGCTCCACGAGCGCGGGGTGACTTGGGTATCGTTTAAACCGATGCCGGACCTTGCATGCGGTATTGACTTTGCGCTCCGCAAGCTTCCCGACCTCGGCCTCCTATCGGGAACAGTGCAAGGTCTCCGTCACGAGCACGCACGCAGGGATAGCGGCGAGGGCGACGACGATTTCAGCTTTCACATGAATCTCAGCGGGCTCAGCTTCGTTTCGGGCGCGCGCGGCGAGATGACGTTGGGAGATGGCGACGCGACGCTGCTCAGCTATTCAGTCGCGCGAACCATCAGCCGACCAGGCCTCGTGGATCACCGCGTAATCCGACTCCCGCGCGCGTCACTCAGTCCCCTTGTGCACAATATTGATCACGTAGTGCTCTGTCGGATTCCGCGCGGCACGGGGATGTTGATCCTGCTCAGAAACTATGTCGATGCAGTATTCGATGATCCAGCGCTAGCGCTGCCGGAGATGCGACAATTGATGGTCGCCCAATTATGCGACCTTATCGCAGTCACTCTAGGCGCAACGCGCGATGCGGTCGCGATTGCCGAGGGACGTGGCATTCGCGCGGCGCGGCTGCACGCCATCAAGAGCGATATCGAAGCGCACCTCACCTATGGCGACCTTTCACCTGGTATCGTTGCGAGGCGCCAGGGAGTGCCGGACAGCTACATCCGCAAACTCTTTGAGGGCGAGGGAACTTCATTCTCACAATTCGTCCTCGGCCGTCGGCTTGTTCGCGCACATCGCATGTTAATTGACCGACGGGGGGCCGATCGTAGCATTGCGTCGATCGCGTTTGAGGTTGGTTTTGGTGACTTGTCCTACTTCAACCGAACGTTCAAGCGCTTCTACGGCAATGCTCCATCAGAGGTTCGTGGCGCAGTGATCGCCAGTAGCTAACCAATCAACCCAATCTCGTCTGCCAAATCGGTCACCGGCGACGTCGCTTATTCGCACTTAGCGGACATCCCGCTTGGCGCAATGCACGTCGGCTTTCGGGGCAAAGCGGACATGCAGCTTGTTTGAGCAAGCGCCCTAGCCTTTGTACACCGGCGCCGGCTGCGAGAAGAAGCTCCATAGGATGTGATAGACCAGCCGGTAGTTCTTCTGCTGGAAGCTCGCGTGCGAGATGCCGGGCATCACGGTGAACTGCTTGTCCGGGTTGGGCAGCTTCTCGAAAAACTTGATCAGGTCCTCGATCGAGGCGATGCCGTCCCATTGCCCGCGCATGATCAGCGTCGGCACCGTGATCTTGTCGGGGTCGACCACCGGCAGCCGTGAGCACATGTCGACGTAAGTGCCGGTCGGCACCGAATTGTCGAGCGCCACCACCGCGTCGGCGAAAGCCTCAATCACTTTGCGCTCGGCAGTATCGGGATGATCGCGGTCGAAGATCGAATGGATGAAGGCCTTGTCGAT
>DATAPM010000103.1:0-2089 GCA_036265225.1 Vulcanimicrobiaceae bacterium | reverse complement strand
AGCTTCCCGATCGCGGCGTGAACGAAGGGATCGTGAAAGAACTGGACCTGACTGCGATACGCCACTGACCCTCCAGCCGTTCATCTGATCGACACGTTGGCCCAGACCCTAACTCGCCTCAGCACAAATTTTGTCCAGTGGTTCGGGCGCAGAAGATGATCGATCTCGACGGCTAACCTCCCGCCGTCGATGCATCACTCACCCGAATTGCCTGGTTTGCACTATCGATGCCGCTCATCATGATCAAGCAGTGGTACGCGGCCGATGTCTTTGAATCAGAGCCGGTTCTAAACCATCAAGTCTAGAGAAGCCTGGCCAAGCACCCCCGAGTGCTTGCAACGTGTCACCGGGCCTTCTTGTCGGTCGAGTCAGAGGAGCCCGGCAAGCGTATCCGCAACCGCCAACGCTGTGGCGAACGTTGGCGTCTCGTGCCGCCAGTGGCCAACGCGAGCCTGATCGGATGACCTGACACGGCCTCACTTGCAGTGGGTCCCGTTTCCTCCATGCGGAGATCACAACTAGCGCTTCTGGACGTGCGTCAGGTTGCGGCGCCGCGCGGGTGCGAATCTCGCCAGGCGCGAGGCTGCGGGATCTCGACTGACCTGCACATTGCTCTGGCGCTCGGCGATTGCGAAGACTCGCAATGCGCTGTGGACATTCGGTCGACCCGGGAGGATCTTCATGCTGTGACTGACGGTGACTTGCTAGCTACCTTCGAAGAACTCGCGAGCGAGGTGCGGCATCCAGCACTGACGCTCGATCTCTTCTCCGATGTCGCCATCAGCAATGACGAAGTGCAAGAAGACGAAGATCTCACCGACGAGGACGTAGCACGGCTCCTCGATGCGGCTGATCTCCTGCGGGCTCGCCTACGCCGTGGCGCCTTGCTCTTCGCGGCGAACCTCCTGTTCGGCCGCCTTACGGACGACCTCATCCTGCTTGGTGGTGGCAGCATTCCCGACGGCGACGTGGCCGTCGTCGATGAGTATTTCCCGCGACGCTTCGGCCGGGACTATGATCTTGATTTCCACCGGAAGTTGCTCGCGACGGCAGCAAAGGTTGCGCTGGATCTCGCGAACAACGAATACACCTACCCGGCATGCACTGCGGAAGAGCTCGTTCTTTACGCGATCGTCCGGGAGTGGCGATCACTTCTGGAACTCACGGGCATCGCCGGCTCCTCGCGTGATGACCTCACCGAGTACCTATTTGAGGATCTCGACTTTGAGTATCTGTTTGACAACGAAATGGACGGGATCGAAGACGAACCGCTCGCTCACAAGATAGCCGGAATGGACGTGCGCACGATCGCCGACTGGTTCGTGCCCTTCAACGACAGCCGGATCGTCCATCCCTACGCCGTAGACTTGGCTGACCGCGAGCCGGACTTATTTGACCTAACTGGCACCGGCCCTGATCGAGAGATGACACGCACAGTGCTCTTAGCCTCTGCGCCGGCGATAGTGACGGGGGTGGCCCCGATCAGCGAGCTTGTCGGTCTTTCGCGCAGTGCGAAGCGGGGGGTTGATTCGGCCGCGTTGTGGATTCCCGACGAGACCAATGCTGCTGAGTCGTTTGCCGAATTGCTTGCGCTCGCAAGCGGCAGTGGCGTCCTCACGCTTCAGCCGGGACCAGGCCACGAGATCACGGACGCACCTGTCCTCTCGTTCACGCCGCAGGCAGCGCACCCGTCGAACGGTGACGCGTGGGCCGAGGTGATGTACATGAGCGGCCGGTCCGAGGTGCCACTCGCGGCAGTCGTGTCCTTCGAGTTCGATCCAAGTGTCAAAGTTCGATGGCAAGAGATCTTTCGCCCTCCCTCATGATGCGCCCTTTCCGAATACCAACGTCACCGTGCCGGCGCACTAGCTGCGTAGCACAACAACCTCGCTGGCCGACGACCCATGCCGCTGCCCGGTCGACACCCCGGCGTGGGTCGAAACAGCTTGCAGGGGTTGAGTAGCGCGCTCGAGTTTCAGGCCTGGAGCAACCGAACTGAGAACGCGGGCTAGCGCGCAGCGGTGTAGGCCTCAAGTACGGCAGCCGATACCCGACCGCGCGGCGCGACGTCGAATCCATTGGCCGATGC
>DATAPM010000102.1:0-3542 GCA_036265225.1 Vulcanimicrobiaceae bacterium | reverse complement strand
CCGCATCGACGGCACCTTCGATGCGGCGGGCGCTTGTCGCGTCGCCGAACGTGTGCCGAAGCAGCATTGCTGCCGAGAGGATGGCGCCGGTGGGATTGGCGCGGCCGGTCCCGGCGATGTCTGGGGCCGTGCCCCCGATCGGTTCGTAAAGCCCGAACGGCGCATCGGGCATGCCGCGCGTCCCGAGACTCGCGCTAGGCAACGTGCCGATCGAACCGGTAAGGATGGCCGCTTCGTCCGAGAGGATGTCGCCGAACATATTCTCGGTGAGGATGACGTCGAAGTCGCCGGGCCGGCGCACGAGCTGCATCGACGCGTTGTCGACGAGCAGATGGTCGAGCGCGACGTCTTCGTACTCGCGAGCGACCTCGTTGACGACGCGCCGCCAAAGCCGCGACGTTTCGAGGATGTTTTGTTTGTCCACCGACGTGAGCCGGTTGCGCCGCGCGCGGGCGAGCTCGAATGCAACGCGTGCGATGCGCTCGATCTCCGGCGCGCGATAGATCATCGTATCGACCGCCTCGTCGACGCCGTCGACGCGCCGCTGTTCCTTTGGCTTGCCGTAGTAGATGCCGCCGGTAAGCTCGCGCACGACCATCAGGTCGAGGCCGCGAACGATTTCCGGACGCAATGACGAGCTGGCTTCAAGTCCGGCAAAGACGCGAACGGGCCGAAGATTGGCGAAGAGCTCGTAATCGCGGCGCAGTAAAAAGAGCGCGTATTCGGGGCGCTCCAGCAGCGGCTTACCCTCGTATTGGGGAAGGCCGACGCTGCCGAAAAGGATCGCCGCACTACGCTCGCAGAGCGCGCGCGTCTCCTCCGGAAGTGCGCCGGCCCCCATAGCCAATCCGACGCCACCGACCGGCGCTTCCGTACATTCGACGTCGGGACGCACCGAACGCAAAACCGTAACCGCAGCACGGACGATCTCGGGACCGATGCCGTCCCCGGGAAGGACGGCGACGCGCGCCGCCATGCCTACGCCGTCACCCTGAGCGTTTCGAAGAGTGATCGACGAAACTAGTAAACGGTGATGCGCGTGGTGTCGGCGCTGGGCGTCTCTTTTGCCTTGGCCGCACTCTCTTTCGCCTTGCTCTCGGCCGATGCGGCCGCCGCGGCAGCTGCGGACGCCTGCGCCTCACCGTTGAACGGATTACCGTCGACGCGCTCGAGCAACGCGAGATGCGTCATCAGCAAGCTGCGAAGCTCGCTGCGCGCCTTCTCCGTGGCCTCAAGGGCGCGCTGATGCTCGCGACGGACGTCGGAGATGGCGTCGTTGTACCCGGCGATTTCGTGCTCCCCGGCAAGACGCGCCTTCTCGCGAATAAGATCGGCCTCTTTATGCGCGGAGGCTTTGACTTCGTCGGCCGTGCGCTGAGCTAAGACCAGTGTATTCTGCAGCGACTCCTCCATGGCTTTGAAGTGACTGACCCGCTCCTTGAGGTCGGCGATGTCGGCTTCTAGTGCGGCGCGGTGCTGGGCTTCGTCTTCGAGCGTCTCGATGATCTCATCGAGAAATGCATCGACGTCGGCTCGTTCGTATCCCTGAAGCGCCTTCTTGAAATTCTTGTGCTGAATGTCGACCGGTGTGATCTTCTGCATAACTACGTCCTGTTGTTCATAAAGTCGAAGGTGCCGTCGGCGATCAACGAATCGCGCAGACCGGCGGCGTTGACCACGATCCCTGCCGGAACGATCAGGTAGATCGATTCGGCGAGTTTCTGAATCTTGCCGTCAATGGTGTAGGCGACGCCCGACGTAAAATCGACGACCCGCTGCAAGAGAGTCCGGTCGGCGTTCTGCAGGTTCACGATGACGACTTGCCGGCTACGTAGAGCGTCTGCAATCTCGACCACGTCCTGAAACGAGCGCGGCGAGAAGACGCTTACCTGCGTGCCGCCGCGACGCCCCGCGTTAGAGAGCGGAACGACGCGCGACGAGGTCGGTTCCTCGGGGTAAAACTCTTCTTCGTCGTCGCGAATCGAAAAGAACGAGCCGATCTTACTGAACATGCTCACAGGCGCCTCCCGTTTTCTTGCTTGGCCGGCGAGGACCGAAGAGCGCCTCGCCGATGCGCAACATCGTCGAACCCGCCCGCAACGCCTCGCTCCAGTCTCCTGACATGCCGATGGAAAGCGTACTTCCACCAATACGGTCCAACGTCATGGCGGCTAGCTCGAAAGCGCGTGAGATTGCGTCTCGGTCTCCGGTGAGCGGCCCGATGGCCATGACACCCGCAAGATGCAAGCCAGGCAAGCTGCGGAGCCTCTCGGCAAGCGCCTCGGCCTGCGCGGGCGGACAACCGAAGCGCTCGCCGGGTGAAACGTTGAGCTGGAGCAGGACCGGAAGCTCCTTGCCGATTTCAACGGCGGCTTTGGATAGGGCCTCGCCGGCTCGTGCGCGATCCACGCTCTGCACCAGATCGAAGGCGTCGACGATGGCGCCCGCCTTGTTCGTCTGCACGTGGCCGACGAAGTGCTTGCGGACCGGCGGCAGGGTGGCGAGCTTACCGCGCGCTTCCTGCAGATAGCTCTCTCCGATATCGGTCAGGCCCGCTTCGATCGCGGCAGCGATCGTTTCGGCGGGCTGCCCCTTGCTGATGCCGACCAGCGCCACGCCGGCGGGATCGCGGCCGATACCGCGGAGCTCGTCGTCGATCGAGTGCCGCAGCGTTTGGAAGCGCTTGCCGGCGCCCGAGTTCATCCGGTCGACGGCTTGATCCCGGGCTTTCGCGCTTCGGTCCGCGGCCCAGGTCGCGAGGCGCAATAGGCTACGCCGATAACGCCGATGAGGATCATCGGCAACGCGTAGAGCTGGCCGCCGGTGATGCCCATCCAGGTGAAGTCGGCTTGCCGCCAGAGCTCGGCCAGCGATCGTGTGATGCCGTAGAGGGTGAACCAGGTCCAGGCCACGACGCCGTCCTTGGGCTTCATCCGGTAAATGAGCAGCAGAATCGGCAGCGTAAGGATATCGAGGATCGCTTCGTAGATCTGTGATGGGTGCCGGTAGGCGGCCACGCCGTCGATGCTCGGCGCCGACGGAAACTGAAGGCACCACGCCCGGTCGGGACGGCAGACGTCGCCCCACAGCTCGTCGTTGATGAAGTTCACGATGCGAACCAACGTGATGCCGACGGGTAGCATCATCACCACCTCGTCGCCGAGCACCGTGTACTTCAAGCCGGGATGCTTGCGCACGAAGAGCCCGATCGCGATCAAGACCCCGACCAAACCACCGTGAAACGCCATGCCTCCGTTCCAGACGGCGATGATGTTGACGGGGTTTGAGAAATAAAATGAGGCGTCGTGCTTGCTGATGATGTCGTTGATGACGAAGAACGTTCGCCCACCGACGAGTACGCCGACCAGTGCGTAGAAAAGAAAGTCCTGAACGTCTTGCTTGGTGAGCCCGAGGCGGCGTAGCCCCGCCGGCCGGCTCATCCACAGGTAGACGACGAGAAACGCGACCAGATACGCGATGCCGTACCAGTGAATGCCAAACCGCCCCAGGTGGATTGCGACGGGGTCGATATTTGTCGGATA
>DATAPM010000101.1:0-4197 GCA_036265225.1 Vulcanimicrobiaceae bacterium | reverse complement strand
GAACCCCAGCTCCCAAAGCCAATAGCCCACCTGCGTCTGTCCGATGCCGTATGCTCGGTAGTACTTCGTGTATTTGCCTTGAAACTGTTTGATCGACGTCGGCGACGCGTTACCAGCGCCCACTCCGAAGCCGAATACCAGCGGATCCTCTTCCATGTGCCGCCAGGCATAGACAAGGGTGTCGAACCTTCCCAGGTCTCGGGCTCTCTGCTTATCTGCCTTGTTGTACAGGTACTCTTGGAGCGCCTTCTTGTTTTGGATGAAGTCTTCGATCCTCACGGTCCCCGGTACGAACTGAACGAAATACGCATACACGGCCAGGAACGACATCAGGGCAACGCCGCCCGTGGCTAGAATTGCCGCGAGCTTTCGGGCAGAACGTTGGCCGCGCGGCATGAATAGAGCCGGAAGCAACATGACGAGCGGCAGCAAGACACTCGTAATCTTCGTCTCGTTTATCGTCGTTGGTGCAAGGAAAAAGCCCACGCCCAGGATGAACGGGATGAACCGCAGCTTGTCCCTGAGATACATGGCGACCAGCGCCGCGATAGCGCAAAGCATCAGGAGGCTTAGCACGCCCGACGACTTTACCGTTCCTGCGATGTAATCACCTGTATTCCAGTGATCCCTGTACTGAAAATACTTTTGATAAAAGGCCAAAGGCGTCTGAACGGCTAACAAAACGAAGAGCCACATGGCTTGCACTTTGATTTGCCGCGCTGTGAATGGATACACCGCCGGCAACAGTAGGAACGGCAGCGCCTTCAAGTAGAAACGGAGACCACCAACTATCGGGCCCGCGTCGACGGATCCCGCGAAGAATCCGAACGCCATGACAAAAAGCAACAATCCAAGAAAGAGCCCGTACCGCCAATCGAGCCGAATCTGCGCTCCGATGCAGATACGCCCGACGACGACCAGCAGTGCAATCGCCGAGCAAAGCTCTGGCAGCAACTTCAACGAGGATGGGAGGACTTTGATTGCTTCCACCGCATACGTCGAGACCGTCACGGCGAAGAGCATCGAGACGACGAGAAGATTCAAAGGGTCGACTCCAGCGTTGAACCGCGCCACTGCATGTTGCCATGCATGCAGGTCCCGGACCAGTTACTGAGTCGGCGACTTTTGTAAAGTTCCCATTGCGTCATACAGGGGCGTGCCGGGGAACGAGACCCATGAGGTCGGCGATGCGTTCGATATTCTGCTCCGAGAACTCGGCGATCGCGAACCCACGCGCCTTACTTGCCATCGCGTCTCTCAATGCAGGATTTTCGATCAACTTCGCAACGTCGTCGTACAGGCGATCCTCGGAACCCGACGCGAAACCGAGCGCCTCTCCATCGAGAAGCCCGTCCGGATTGACGCTCAAGCTCACTACGGGAACGCCGCGCATCCACGCCTGGATGAACACGTTGGAGAATCCCTCTCCGTGACTCGTGCTTACGAGCGCATATGCGCCGTGCAGTAACGCGTTGACCTCGTCCTGCCGCTGCTCGCCAAGATATCGGAGGTTTGGGGCGGACCGCATTAGCGCCGTCACGTCGGCGATCCAAGCAGGGTTCGCCTGCCATGCGCCAACCATCACGAACTCGACATCGCGGTTACCAACGAAACGAAGCGCGAGCCGAACGAACGCGTCAGGGTTCTTGCTCGGCTTCAAATTCGCCACCCAGACGACGCGTTTTTTTCCGTTCGCCTGAGCATCGTCGTGCTCGTCGGACGAAGGCAGCGGATGAAAGTTGCGAACGACGATCGCATCGTCGCGACCATAATTCGACGAGAGCAATGCCTTCTGATTCTCCGTTTGAGCGAGGATGGTGCCGGCGTTGCGCAAGCCGTACTCGAGGAACGAGCGCTCGATGATGCGATGTGGCCGCGCCCAGTCGGGGCGTTGGCGAGTAACGTCATCATCGTGGGCGATGCGCCATAGCATTCGACATCCATGCTTCTTCGCGTAATACGCGGCGATGCCCGTGTGCGCACAACCTACTTGCTGGTAGATCACATCGGGAGCCTCACGCTCGAGCGCTCTGTAGAGGCGCAATGCATCGAGGAATTTGCCATAGCGCCGCAGACCCCGCCTCGAAGAGAAAATTTCGATGCGGTAGCCGTTCGGGTGGAAGGCCGGATCCGACCCAAGCGTCAGGTAGGTGATACGAACATCGTAACGTTGGACCAATAGATCGACGAGAACTTGGGCCTGATACTCGGAACCACCCTTGATGGCGGCCCAATGGTCCGGCACGAGCACGCAGAGCTTCAACGGCAGGCGGGCGAGCTCACGGCTCGCGGAAACGCTCGTCACAATATCTGACCGCACATTGCGCTGACGCCGGTTCGTGTTGCAGCCGCCGTCCACGAAACCGTTTCCGAATCGTTACTCATGAAATGTCGGGGCTTCTTCTAATTAGGGCGCGGCTCCTTGAGCATACTGGGTAACGACCACCGGCATATCAATGAAATACATCTCGTTTGGCCCATAGTCCGATGTCCATATGTCGAAAATGCAAAGCAAGGCACGGCGTAAATGCGCAACATGCTAGAACATAAGGCAGCCGACGTTACATATGGCGAAGCTTCCATTTCGGGAAGCGATTGAGCGGCTCTGAGAAGCGGAGTACCCTCTCGCCGGTCGGGTGCGCTGCGATTGTGTCGGGCGCATAACAAAGGAAAGGGAGGCGCCGAGCTCCCTGATAGGAAGGACGGCTAAGGCCGGTAAGAACACCCGATGATTTTTTCGACTGCTTCGATGCCCAGCCACCGTGGCGGTTGGCTGACGATGATCGGCATTCTGGTTCCGCCGATAGTTGCGGCGGCCGGCTTGTACCTCGTCGCCGCGGCGTTCGCCATCTCGATCATCCCGGCCTACGGTGTGCTCGCCGTGTTGGCGTTCGTGGTCACGCTCGCCATCTACCGGGAGATGGCGGCAATCGGCACTACGCTCGCACGTCGCCCGCGCGATTTCTTGCAGCGTTCGTTCGCAGCCTGGGCCATCGTCGTGAGCTGCCTCGCCGTCATCGGTTTCGCCTTGCAGCACGGCGGAGAGTTCTCTCGGCGCGTGTTGCTCACCTGGGCCGTCGTAACGCCGGTGCTGATCGCCGCTTGTCAGTATTGGAGCTACGTCGTCTTCGTCCACAACTTGGCCGGCGCGCGCAAAGCCGTGGTCGCCGGCGTGAGCGACTTGAGCCGACGCCTCGCCCAGTCGATCTCGAGCTCGCCGGCCTCGGGGCTGACCATTACAGGCTGGTTCGACGACCGCGGCGCCGGGCGCACCGGACCGGTCCCCGAGGGCCAGTTGCTCGGCCGGCTCGGCGAGCTGCCGCAGTACGTCAAGGCGAACAAGATCGACGTCATCTACATCGCGCTGCCGATCCGCCACGAGGAACGCACCAAGCTTTTGCTGGACGAGCTCCACGACACCACCGCGTCCATCTACTTCGTTCCGGATATCTTCGTATTCGATCTCATTCAGTCGCGCGTCGATATCATCGACGGCATTCCGGTGCTCGCGCTGTGCGAGACGCCGTTCTACGGCATCAACGGCCTCGTCAAGCGGATGAGCGACTTGCTGCTCGCCACGCTCATCCTGTTGCTCGCGGCGCCGATCATGCTCGCCGTCGCCATCGGCGTCGCGCTCACGACGCCCGGCTCGATCATCTTCAAGCAGCGCCGCTACGGGCTCGACGGGCAGCAGATCATCGTTTACAAGTTCCGCAGCATGTCGACCTCCGACGATGCCGCCACCGTGAAGCAGGCCGAGCTTCACGACCCGCGGATCACGTCGTTTGGCCGCTTCATCCGCCGTTACTCGCTCGACGAGCTGCCGCAGCTCGTCAACGTAGTCCAAGGCCGGATGAGCCTCGTCGGCCCGCGCCCGCACGCGGTCGCCCATAACGAGGAGTACCGCCGCCTCATCAAGGGTTACATGATCCGGCACAAGGTCGCGCCCGGCATCACGGGCTTGGCGCAGATCCGCGGCCATCGGGGCGAAACGAAGACCGTCGAGCAAATGCGCGCCCGCGTCGAGTCCGATCTCGAGTACTTGCGACGTTGGTCGCTGGCCCTCGATCTGAAGATCATCGCCCTGACGGTGCTGAGGATGTTCAGCGACACGAAGGCCTACTGACCCCTCGGCCTTTCTACCTAACGCGCCAATTCGAGGGCCCCAGCCATAGTCCTCTTGGGCCACGAGCTTAC
>DATAPM010000100.1:0-7833 GCA_036265225.1 Vulcanimicrobiaceae bacterium | reverse complement strand
TTCAAGATCGTCAATCAGTCGGTCGAAGCCGCGCTGCACAAGCTCGGCTACTCGCAAGAGCAGATAGACGAAATCGAGATCTACGCGAAAGGCACCGGCACTCTCGAAGAAGCGCCGCACATCAACAGAGCGACGCTCCGGGCCAAAGGCTTCGACGACGAAGCTATTGCGCGCGTCGAAACGGCTCTGCCAAGTGCGTTCGAGCTGCCGTTCGTCTTCAACAAGTTCGTATTGGGCGACGCGTTCTGCAAAGAGAAACTCGGCCTAACCGAAGAGCAACTCAACGATTGGAATTTTTCAATCCTGCGCGACGGGCTCGGATTCAGCACGCGACAGATCGAAGAGGCTTCGGCCCACATTTGTGGCCGGATGACCGTCGAAGGCGCGCCGTATCTCAAGGAAGAGCACCTTGCGGTATTCGACTGCGCGACTCCGTGCGGCAAATATGGCACGCGGTATATTCGCCCGCTTGCGCACGTCGACATGATGGCGGCAGCGCAGCCATGGGTCAGTGGTGCGATTTCAAAGACTATCAACTTGCCCCAAAACGCGACGATCGAAGACGTCAAGGAAGCGTATCGCTACTCGTGGGAGCGCATGATCAAAGCCGTAGCGCTTTATCGCGACGGCTCGAAGCTCTCGCAGCCGCTTGCGGCTTCGTACGATTTCGGCGGCGATTCGGACGGCCACGAGGCCAGCGATCTGCTGCAGCAGCAACAGCCTTTTGCCCAACCGCTGCAGATCGCCGAGAAGATCGTCTATCGCTATATCGCCAAGCGGCGCCCGATGCCGCAACGGCGTAGCGGCTACACACAGAAGGCGACCATCGCCGGACACAAAGTCTATCTGCGGACCGGCGAATACGAAGGCGGCCAGCTCGGTGAGATCTTCCTCGACATGCACAAGGAAGGCGCGGCCTTCCGCTCCTTGATGAACAACTTCGCAATCGCCATCTCGCTCGGCTTACAGCACGGCGTGCCGCTCGAGGAGTTCGTCGAGGCCTTCACGTTCACGCGCTTCGAGCCCAACGGTCCGGTCGTCGGCCACGACCACATCAAGATGGCGACGTCCATCCTCGACTACATCTTCCGCGAACTCGCGGTCAGCTACCTCGGGCGTTACGATCTGGCGCACGTGCAGCCGTCGATGCAGATGGATGCGATGGGACCCGAAGGTCAGGAAGAGTACATCGGCGAGGAAGAGGGCGGCGTCAACGTCCGACCGGCCGGTGTCGTCGAACGGCTCCATCCGGTCAGCGCGCATCTTCACCCGGGACACGAGAGCACACCGCAGGCATCGGCCGCGCCCATCGCATCGCCGCCCGAAATAACGCTCACCGTTCGCGGCAGCGCCGGGACGTCGGTCGCCGTGCTGGCGCGCACCGAAGCCATCAGCGCCTCAAAGGCAAAGGGTTATACGGGCAACGCCTGCTCCGAATGCGGTCAGCTCACGATGGTGCGCAACGGCGCTTGTGAAAAGTGTGACTCTTGCGGAGCGACGTCGGGCTGTAGTTAGTCCTAGCGTTACTTGACGCTGACGGCGCTGCCGACCGGCCCTTGCACCGCGGAGGCGTTCGAATCGATCGGCAGGCCGCCGGCCGGGTATCGCCACCGATTGACGCTGCTGCTCGCCCCGCTGCAACCGCCGTAATCGCCGCCGAGGAGCTTTCTCTCGCCGTGCGGGTCGAGTACACTCTGCACCATGTCGCAAACCGGAGATCCCTGCGCGGTCTGGAGGCTCGTCTGACCGATAATCTTCGCTTGGGTGCCGGAAACGGAGACCCAGTCAATGCAGCTAGTAGACTCGCCATTGCATTCCTGGTCGCCGACGGCGAGATAACGCCCCCGGCCATACCATTGCACCATTCCGGGGCTATATATTTTCCCGCCGGACAGCATCAGCTCGTGTCCCATGTCGTCGCCTCGCGGCACGGCTCCGACCTGCACGGCACCCGATAGGTCAAAGCCATCGACGTACAGATCGCCACGCTTATCGTAACCGCCGAAGTAGATCTCAAACATACCCGGGACGACCTTGACGACGGGGCGGCAAGAAGGGCAACTAAACCCCTGAATCGGAGCCCAGTCGCCACTGGTTGAGGACGTCAGCGCTGGGGCGGCGTTGACAAAAATATCCAACACCGTAAGGTGGCCATTCTTTGGATCGATCGCACAGCTGGCCGGAAAGCCGTATCCATCTCTAATAGTATGGAGTAACGCTCCCGTGTGCGAATACTCGTATACTCTTGCAACCCCCGTATCGGCGACCCAAACGTTTCCATTCTTGTCCGAACACATGCCCTGAGGCTCGGCGAAACCGGTAATCGTACCCTTGAGCGTGAGGTCCGGCAGCGAAAACATGTCGACGTCGCCCGCAGTTACGTCTGACACAAAGAGCACCTTACGCGCGCGGTGGATATCGGGCGAGATCCACGTGCGGCGATGATCCCGGCGTAACGAAACGTACGGCCGCGCCGCAACGGCGGTCGCGGCCAATTTGCTGCCGGCCGCCGAAATCGGCGTCTCGTTTAGGGCCGTCCCCCCGCAACTCGATAAGAGAGCACCGGCAGCCAAAGCGACCAACGAGCGACTGGCACGGCTGGGAATCTCATTCATAGCAGCGGTCTCCCTTAACGGAGCGTTCTTGAAGCGGTTAGCGAACGCCCGCAAGCGTGAGCGATCGCTACGTCTGGCTCGCACTCTTCCTTCTGGGGTGTTATCACGGCATCAACCCCGGCATGGGCTGGCTCTTCGCCGTCGCGCTCGGCCTGCAGGAAAAATCGGCTGCCGCGGTCGTACGCGCCGTCGTTCCGATCACGCTCGGGCACATTGCCTCCGTTACGGTCGTGGTCGCGCTGGCGCTGTCGGCCGAAGTCGTCTTTCCTCATGCCGTCGTTCACCGCGTAGCCGCCGGAGTATTGCTGGCCTTCGGCGCCTACCGGCTCGTGCGTTTGCGTCATCCGCGCTGGGTCGGGATGCGCGTTGGGTTCTGGGGCCTGACGCTGTGGGGATTCCTAATGGCCTCGGCTCACGGGGCCGGTTTGATGCTGCTGCCATTCGTCACCGCCTCCGCTCAAAACGCGGCGCCGATGGCGATGCCGATGCCGCAAATGTCAGCGGCCGGTTCGCCGCTAACCGGCACGCTGATGGTCGCCGTACACACGCTCGGCTACGTAGTAACGATGCTGACCGTCGCGCTGGTCGTTTATACAAAGTTGGGCGTTGGCTTCTTGCGCAAAGCATGGATTAACGTTGACGTCGTTTGGGCCGCGGCGCTCTTGATCGCCGGCCTCATCGCGCTCTTCACCTGAGCGCAGGATTCGCCGCTTGGAGCGCTAAGTTGCGCCGTCCCCCCACACTTTGATTGCGTCCGGTCGCACCGGAGAAAGCGCGTTCAAATGCTTCTAAAACCCGATCCGACTTTCTACGCGTCGGCCAAAGACGCGATGAAGGCCCCGGCCGAAACGCTCGCTTACGTTGCCCTCCTAAGCGCGTCGGGAAACGGCAAACCCGATGCCCTGGCCGTAATCGACACCGACCCCGGTTCCAAGAGTTATGGATCGCAGATCGGCCGCGTCGATCTGCCCAACACCGGCGACGAGCTGCACCACTTTGGATGGAATGCGTGCAGTTCGGCACTCTGTCCGAACGCGCCAAAGCCGCACGTCGAGCGGCGTTATCTGCTCGTGCCGGGGCTGCGTTCCTCGCGCATCTACGTCATCGACACTAAGCCCGATCCTGCGCAGCCAAGAATCGTACGGACGATCGAGCCGCAAGAGATCGCGGCAAAGACCGGGTATTCGCGCATCCACACCGTGCACTGCGGTCCCGACGCGATCTACGTCAGCGCACTGGGGAATGCCGCGGGCGACGGACCCGGCGGAGTCTTCATGCTTGATTGCGATACGTTCGACGTGATCGGGGCATGGGAAGCCGATCGCGGGCCGCAGTACCTCGCCTACGATTTCTGGTGGCATTTGGGCCACGACGTAATGATGACTAGCGAATGGGGCACGCCGAACATGATCGAGAACGGGCTCGATCCCAACCTCTTACTCGGCGGCAAGTTCGGACACAGCCTGCATTTCTGGGATCTGCGCTCGCGCAAGCACGTACAAACGTTGGATCTCGGCGCCGAGCAGCAGATGGTGCTCGAGTTGCGTCCGTCGCACGATCCCAACAATACCTATGGGTTCGTTGGCGTCGTTATCTCGCTCAAAGATCTTTCCAGCTCGATCTGGCTCTGGCGCCGTAAGAACGGTTCGTGGGAGGTTACGAAGGTTATCGAAATCCCGGCCGAGCCGGCCGACCCGGATCTGCTTCCCGACATGCTCAAAGGTTTCGCCGCGGTTCCGCCGCTGCTCAGCGACATCGACCTTTCACTAGACGATCGTTACCTCTATGCCGCCTGCTGGGGAACCGGTGAGATGCGCCAGTACGACGTCAGCGATCCGTTCAATCCAAAGTTCGTCGGATCGGTGCGCATAGGCGGCATCGCGAAGCGCACTCCGCATCCCAACGATTCGTCCAAGGCCCTCAACGGGGGACCGCAGATGGTCGAAATCAGCCGCGACGGAAAGCGCGTTTACTTTACCAACTCGCTCTATCGTTCGTGGGACGATCAGTTCTATCCCGATGGGTTAAAGAGCTGGATGGTCAAGCTCGACGTGGGCAACGATGGAGCGATGGCCTTCGATCCCAAGTTCTTTATCGATTTCCCCGCCGAGCATCGCGCTCACCAAGTGCGCTTGCAGGGTGGTGACGCATCCTCCGATTCGTACTGCTTCTCATAGGGCGCCAAACGAGTAAGCTACCTCGGGCGTTACCATCTGGCGCACGTGCAGCCGTCCACGCAGATGGATGCGATGGGACCCGACGGTCAGGAAGAGCACATCGGTGAGGAAGAGGGCGGCGTTAACGTCGGGCTGAGCGGGGCGACGTCAGGCTGCAGTTAAGCGTTACTTCACACTGAGAGCGCTGCCGACCGGCCCTTGCAAGCCGGACTCGGTTGAGCGGATCGGCAGCCCGCCGGCCGGATATCGCCACCGATAGACGCCGTTGCTCGTTCCGTTGCAAGCGGCGTAATTACCGCCAAGCAGCGTCTTCTCAGCGCGAGGGTCGAGTACGCCTTGAACCATTTCGCAGAGCGGAGCGCCTTCAGCCGTTTGAAAATTCGTCTGACCCGTAATCCTCGCAAGCTTGCCGGAGACCGAGACCTGGTCGATACAGGTACTACGCTTCCCGTTGCATTCGGTGTCGCCAACAATGAGGTAATGCCCCGGTCCATACCACTGCACCATGGCCGGAGAGTTGATCTTCCCGCCAGATAGCGTTAGCTCGTATCCCGTATTATGGCCCCACTGCACGGTTCCGAGCTGCACTGCGCGCGACGTGTCAAAGCCATCGACGTACAGATCGCCGCGTTTATCGTAGTCGCCGAAATATATCTCGTCCATGCCGGGAACAACCTTGACCGTGGGAGCACAGACGGGACAGGCAAAAACTTGGATCGGCGCCCAGCCTCTGGGCACTGATCGCCGCAGAGGGGGACCTTCGAACGCGGCAAAGTCGAGCACGGTGAGTTCTCCGGTTCGCGGATTGATTGCGCAACTGATCGGAGAGCCGTATTCGTCCCGAATTCTGTTGAGTAACGCTCCCGAATGGGAATACTCGGACACCATCCTTGTGTCGGGGTCCGCGACCCAGACGTTGCCGGCATGGTCGGCGCACAATCCCTGGGGCGAGCTGAACCCGGTAATTCTTCCCACAAGGCGCAGTTTCGGCAGCGCAAATATGACCACCGAGGCAGTCGGGAAATCGGATACGAACAAAAGTTTCCGCTCTTTTCGAGCGTCGGGAGAAATCCAGGTCGGGCGTCGGTCGCCGCGCGATGGAGCGTTGGGGTGAGCCTCGAGCGTGCTCGTGCCGGAACTCTCGCCCCCGCAACCCGCTAAAGCCACCGCCACCGCGAAACCGCAAATAACTTGCTTCACGCTTCTAATCTGTTTCACGCTTCTAATCCCTTGTTCTCTCCCACTGGAGACGGTGCGGTACTTCTAGCCGCTCCCATCCGGTAATTAGGCGGCCGCCGCGAATATGGACCCAACCCTGGCTCAGATAAGTCCGAGCCAGAGCGCCATCGCTGATTCGTTCGCTACTTGACGCTGATGGCACTGCCGGCCGGCCCTTGAAGGCCGGACTCGCGCCCAATACTCACGACGACATCAAACGCGCCGCGTCGCGGCGCGCTGACGTGCTCGCGCGCACCAAGCCGGCATGGCATTCTCCGAGGTTCTCGAGTCCCTGACGACCGGCCCGACGCGGCGTTTTGACGGACGGCGCACCGGCACGATCGCGTCGGGAGAACCCGCGGATCTCGTCGTGCTCGAGGGCACGCCCTCGCGGGGACCGGCACTTTTTTCCGACGTTCGCTTGACGATTCGGGCCGGTCGGATAATCTATAGTCGTGGCTGATGACATGCTCTTACCGTTCGTTCGGACGGCAAAGGAGCACGGTATTGCCGACGACTCGGTCGTCGGGATCCTTCGCCAAAACGGTTGGCCGGAGCGGCGCATTTATCGCGCCATCGCCGAATACTATGCCGCGACCACCGGGCTGGCGGTGCCCGTGCGAGCCGGAACGGCCGAGAATGCGCGCGATGCCTTTCTCTACCTTCTAAACTTTATCGCGCTGGGGTTCTGGACCGTTGCGCTCTGGCAGATCTGGGACGATCTCGTCCGGCGCTGGTTTCCCGACCCGTTAAGCGACACGGGAACGACGCTGCGCGAAGATATCGCCTGGCAGGTCGCCGTGATCGTCGTAACCTTTCCGCTCTTCGCGCTGATGCACGCTCTCATTCAGCGCGAATTGGCACGGCGCCCGGAACTCTACTACTCTCCGGTTCGCCGCTGGCTGACGTATCTGACGCTGGTCTTTGCCGCGATTGCGATCGTCGTGGATGCGGCCATGACGATTCAATCTTGGATCGTCGGCCACTTAACGACGCACCTTTTGCTCGACACCCTCGGCCTGATGCTCTTGGGCGGCGGGGTCTTTGCCTACTACCTCCTGACGATGGATCCGCCCAAGAAGCAAACGTGAACGCCGCGCGAGCGATTCCGTTGATCGCGGTATTGGTCGTCGTCGCCATTGTCGCCGCCGCGTTCGTGACGTTGGGGCCACCCAGCCGCGCGCGAGCCCGGGCTCTCGACCGCCGGCGAGCGGACGACCTTCGCTCGACCTCCGAACGACTCTACAACCAATACCATGCCGATCATCGGCCGTTGGACGACCGCCTAAAAGATCCCAAACGCGACCCAATCACACGCAACCCGTACGAGTACCAACGCATCGACGCCACCCATTACCGTTTGTGCGCCGATTTCGAACTCAAGGGCGATCCCGACAACGATATTTCTGTCGGCGAGCGTTGGCGGCATAGCGCCGGGCGCACGTGTTACCAGTTCGACGTGCGCGCCGCGCCCCCGTAGCATGGTGCCGTAAAGCCTACACGACCTTGATGATCGCCATCATGCCCGCGTCCTCGTGGAAGAGCATGTGGCAGTGAAAGACGAACGTGCCGCGGGGCACGTGACGAAAGTCAAGCAGTATCTTGGTGATGGAGGGCTTGATCAGCGGGTAGTTGGGATAGCGGTGGTTCGGCAAAAGCCGTCCGATCCTCACGAAGGCGGTGTCGACCGTAACTGGAATCCCGGCGTCGCTCTTCTCCAACACGAACGACATTTGATGAATGTGAAACGCGTGCGCTTCCATGGAGGCGTTCAGCAAATACCATTCCTCGACGCTGCCGCGCTTGACGACGACGTCGGGATT
>DATAPM010000099.1:0-2449 GCA_036265225.1 Vulcanimicrobiaceae bacterium | reverse complement strand
TTCACCAACTCTATGAGGGAGAGCTCGGCGGCATCGCCACTGCGGACGCGGGTTTTGGTGATGCGAGTGTAGCCTCCGGTACGCCCTTTGAGCGCCGGTGCGATCTGCTCGACGAGCTTCTTGACGACCGCGGGCTCGGTGAGGTATTCGGCAACGTGGCGGCGGGCCGCCAGGTCGCCGGCCATTGCGGCGGTGATGAGCCGCTCGGCTACGCGGCCGATCTCCTTAGCCTTAGTCGAAGTCGTCTCGATCTTCTCGTGTTTGAAGAGCGAGGTGGCGAGATTCCGGAGCAGCGCGCGACGGTGGCCGTCGGTGCGCGAGAGGCGCTTATAGGCGATCGAATGCGGCATCGTGTTACGGCGCTACGCTAGGCGCAGCGACAGCCCCCTTTCGGCTAAAACCTGCTTGATTTCGTCGAGCGACTTGCGGCCGAAGTTGCGCATCTTCATGATCTCGTCCTCGGTGAGGTCGAGCAGCTCCGAGACTTTCGAGATGCCGGCCCGTTTGAGGCAGTTGAACGAACGCACCGAGAGGTTGAGCGTCTCGACGGGGATGTCCCACTCGTTGGGCGGGGTCTCGGGGAGCGGCTCGGCGCGATTGGTGAAGGAAACGAAGAGGTCGAGCTGCTCCTGCATGATCTGCGCCGCGTTCGAGAGCGCGTCGTCGGGAGTGATCGAACCGTTGGTCTCGATCTCCACGGTGAGGCGATCGTAATCGACGCTCTGACCGACGCGCGTATCGTCGACCGTGAAGTTGACCTTGCGGATCGGCGAAAAGATCGAGTCGAGCGGAATCAAACCGATCATGTGCTCGACGTTGCGCTGGCGATCGGCCATCACGTAGCCGCGGCCCGTCTCTATGCCGATCTCCATGGTGAGCTTGGCGTCTTTCGAAGAGAGCGTGGCGAGCCGGTACTCCGGGTCGAGAATCTCGACGTCGGCATCCGGCACGATGTCGGCGGCCGTCACGTCGCGCGCCCCATTAACCGAGAGCGTTAATACTTTGGGTTCGTCACTATTCAGTTTGACCGGCAACCCTTTGAGATTGAGCATCAACGCGATCGTGTCTTCGGCCATTCCGGGAATGGTGGAGAACTCGTGCAGCACGCCGTCGATCTTCATGTAGGTAACCGCGGCGCCCGGGATCGAGCTGAGGAGCACGCGGCGAAGCGCGTTGCCCAGCGTAATTCCAAAGCCGCGCTCGAGCGGCTCGATTACGAACTTGGCGTAATTGTCGCGGCGCTCGCGTACTTCGATGGTTGCGCCCGCGGGCGCTTCCAACATGGTCATGGTTCTGGTTGTGTCCTTTATTGCTGCTTACGTTATCCGCCGGGCATACGGTATGACCGGCGATCGGACGCCTAGCAGCGGCGGTTGGTTTATTCTATCGCGAGTAATACTCGACGATGAGCTGTTCGTCGACCGGGGTATCGATCTGCTCGCGCCCAGGCGCTTGCAGAACTTTTGCGGTCTTGTCCTGATCGCTCCACTCCAGCCACTCGGGCGGCCGGCGGCTCTGCGCGACCTCAAGATTCGACTCGAAGACCGTCGATTTGATGCTGCTCGGCGCGATCGTGATCGCGTCGCCGGGGCGCACGATGTACGAGGGAATATTGACGATGCGGCCGTTAACGCGGAAGTGACGGTGGGTCACCAGCTGGCGCGCTTGCGCGCGGCTGGAGGCCAGGTTCAAGCGATAGACGACGTTGTCGAGACGGCGCTCGAGCAACTGAAGAAACGTGCGGCCGGTCTGACCCGGAACGCGCGCCGCTTCTCTGAAGTAGTTCTCGAACTGCGTCTCGTGCACGCCGTAATAGCGGCGCATCTTCTGCTTCTCGCGCAGCTGACGGCCGTACTCAGAGACCTTGGTGCGCGACTTGCCGGTCGTCTTCTGACCGGGAGCGGTGCCGCGCCGCTCGACCGCACACATGCGGGAGAGACAACGGTCGCCCTTGAGAAAGAGCTTGATCTTTTCGCCGGTTTTGCTGGCGGCGGTTTCGCGCCGGCAGAGCCGGCAGACCGGACCCGTATAACGCGACATCGTTACACCCGTCGCCGCTTGGGCGGACGGCAGCCGTTATGGGGAATCGGCGTCACGTCTTTGATCATCGTGATTTCCAGACCGGCGGCTTGCAGCGAACGAATCGCAGCCTCGCGACCGGCGCCGGGACCCTTGACCAGCACTTCGGTTGATTTCATGCCGTGCTCCATCGCTTTGCGCGCGGCGGCTTCGGCGGCCATTTGCGCGGCAAAGGGCGTCGACTTCTTCGATCCCTTAAATCCGAGGTTGCCGGCAGAGGCCCAGGAGACGACGCCGCCATGCGGGTCGCTGATGGTCACAATGGTGTTATTGAAAGACGCATGCACGTGCGCGACGCCCGACTGGACGTTCTTTATCTCGCGCTTGCGGCGCGACTTAGTTTGCTTCTTGGCAGCCAAAAAAATCTCCG
>DATAPM010000098.1:0-7679 GCA_036265225.1 Vulcanimicrobiaceae bacterium | reverse complement strand
CGCGCCGAAAACGGCCTGGTCGACGTTCGCGTTCAGTTCCCATCCGCCGAGCGTAAGACCGTGGATCAGCTCACGCACATCCGCGTTCGCGCGGAGGATGGAACGCTCGTGCCGCTCGCCGACGTCGCGAACCTGGAGTGGACTAAGGCGCCGCTGCAGATCAAGCGCCTCGACCGTCAACGCGTCGTCGACGTTTACGGCGGCACGCTGCCCGGCTACTCGCTGGGTTCGGTCACCGGTCCCCTCGAGCGCGAGCTCAAGAAGCCGGGCTTTCTTCCCGAAGGCGTCCACCTCACGGCACAGGGCGATACGCAGTTCATGAACGAGACGATGGCCAACATGGGCGTCGCCCTGCTGACCTCGTTCATGCTCATCTACATGTTGATGGTCATCCTCTACGGGTCGTTCCTCGAACCGCTGATCGTCATGCTCTGCGTGCCGCTGGCCATCATCGGTGCGCTCGTCGCCCTGTCGTTGATGCATCGCATCGAGCCGACCGGAGGACAGTCGCTCAACATCATCTCGATGATCGGCATCATCATGCTCTTCGGCTTGGTGGCGAAGAACGGAATTCTGCTCGTCGACTATTCCAACACGCTTTGCCGGCGCGGACTGCGCGTGCGCGACGCGGTGCTGCAAGCCTCGAGCACGCGGTTCCGCCCGATCGTCATGACGACGTGCGCCATGATCTTCGGAATGCTGCCGCTCTCGCTGGGCTTTGCCGAAGGCGGCGAGTGGCGGCAAGCCGTGGGTACGGTCATCATCGGCGGCCTGCTCAGCTCGTTGATCCTCACGCTCTTTCTCGTGCCGATGGTCTACGAAACGTGGATCGGCTTCTTCGAACGGCGCGCCGACCGGCGAGCGGTTGCCGCCGAGCTTACGCACCCCGCAGAGGTCGCTCGCGGCGTCGTTTGAGAGCGAGCAAGCATGGGTAGAGGGCCTTCATGAAAAGGCTCTTTACTATTGCATTTGCAGCCGCTCTTTGTGCCGCGCCGATCGCCGCGCCCGCGCAATCGGCAGTTACCGTCATAGTAAACGGACAGACGATGAACTTCGCGCAACCACCGATCGTGCGTGCCGGCCGCGTCTTCGTGCCGTTGCGCGGGGTCTTCGAACAACTCGGCGCCACCGTCGTTTACGCGAACGGTCAAATCAACGCCACCGCACGTGGCCGAACGATATCGCTTACCATCGGGTCGATGCAGGCTACGGTCGACGGTCAGCCCCAGACGATCGACGTCGCGCCGTTCATCGTTACCGATACTACCTTCGTTCCTCTGCGATTTATTTCGCAGGCGCTCGGCGCATCGGTGAACTGGAACGACTCGTCGAGCACGGTAACGATTGCCGGGGGCGGCGGTTCGGGATCCGGCGGAGGGGCGCCGTATCGAGTACGGCTCGTCTCGGTCTCACCGACCGGTACGGTCTACGGGATGATGCCTGCGATACATTTTGGATTCGATCACCGCGTGCGCTTCGAAACGCTTCGCGTGCGGATCGACGGCCGCAACGTCAACTCCGGCCTAAATCAGAGCGGTCACGGATTCTTCATCAGCCCGCCCTGGCCGTTGGCTTTCGGCGAGCACACCGTGCGCGTCACCGGCACGACGTTTGATGGCGTCACGTTCGATCTCTCATGGGGATTCAAACGCGTCCCAGGATAAGGGCAAGCGCCGCGCCCTGGTTACGGGTGCGGCGCGCGGCCTAGCCGCCGGAGTTGCTCCGCTGCTGGCGCGCGACGGCTTCGGCACCATAGCGATCACCTACCGAAATACTCCGCCCGACGAAACGCTAGCGGCGATCGAAGCCGCCGGCGCGTCGGGCGGCGCCGTGCGCGTGGATTTTTTGGAGGACGTCGCGGCCATCGAGGCCGCATTGCGTGATGCGATCGAGCGTTACGGCCCATTCGATACCCTCGTGCATGCCGTCGGACCGTTGCCGGTAAAGCGCTTTACCGACGCGACAATCGAAGATTATCGTGAGGCGATCGACGGTAATCTTCGAAGCGCGATTTTAACGGCTAAGGCGACGCTGCCGGGAATGCGCGAGGCCCGGTTCGGCCGCATGATTTTCTTCGGGATGCCGGGATCGATCGAGACGCGCCCTTTCAAGAGCCTCTCCCTCTACCAATCGGCCAAGAGCGGACTGGTGGCCTTTGCGCGGTCGCTGGCGCTCGAGGAAGCGTCGCACGGCATTACGATAAACGTCGTTTCGCCCGGCGATATTCGCGATAAGGACATCGACCGGGCGCAGGCGCGAGAGCGCCAAGCGAATAATCCGCGCGGCCGCCCGGGAAGCTACGAGGACGTCGCCGACGCCGTGCGATTCTTAGTAGCGCCCGAGCGCGACTTTATCACCGGCGCGGTGATCGAAGTCACCGGCGGCCTGCAGTCGGCGCAAGAGAAGACACGGTAGGACTCGACTGAGCCGAACTCGTAACGTCGGCCAGACACGATGCACGACGTTAACGACGAACATCAGCCTTTTGCACTGCCTGGGACGCGCCCGCAATACGGGCCCGACAGACTCGTCAACGTCGAGGAAATCGACCTCTACTTAGTTCCGGACATTGAAAACGAGTCGTTGGACGGCGTCTGCACGATGACCGTGCGCGCGCTGGATGAGGCCGTGCCGCGGCTTACGCTCGATGCGGTGGACCTGCAAGCGTCGCGCGTCGAGCTGCATACCGGCGAAGGCGGTCGCAAGCCGCTAAACTTTCGCCGGCGGGATGGAAAGCTGGACGTCAATTTCGATCCACCGATCGACGCCGGTGAAGCCGCCGTTTATTCGGTCGAGTATCGCGTCGTCAAACCGCGCCACGGTCTCTTTTTCGTCAAACCCACGGCGGCGCGTCCGAATAAAATCGCGCACGTCTGGACGCAGAGCCAGGATCAATACGCTCGCTACTGGTTTCCATGCTTAGACTATCCCTACGAGAAGCAGCGCACCACGACGACGATCGTCGTTCCTAAAGGAACCATCGCGCTCGGTAACGGCGAGCTGATCGAACGCAAAGACGATGGCGACAATACGATCTTTCGTTACCGTCAGGAAGTGCCTCACAGTACTTACCTGATGACGATGGTGGCGGGTCCCTTCGTTGAGGTGGAGCAGGGCCGCGCCGGCCGCAACGGAGTTCCGGTTTCGTACTACGTTCTGCCCGGCCGCGAGGCCGACGGACATCGCTCGTTCGATAAGACCCCGCAGATGATCGAAACGTTCGAGCAACGATTGGGCAGAGCGTATCCCTACGCGCGGTACTCACAGATCGCCGTTACGGACTTCATTTTCGGAGGCATGGAGAATACGTCGGCAACGACGCAGACCGATCGCACGCTTCACGACGAGACGGCGCATCTCGATTTCTCCAGCGATCCGCTCGTTTCGCACGAACTCGCGCACCAATGGTTCGGCGATCTGCTCACCTGCCGCGATTGGGCACACGCCTGGCTCAACGAAGGCTTCGCTACGTATATGGAAGCAGTCTGGCGCGAAGCCGATCTCGGCCACGACGAGTACCTGTACGACATCTTCGAGTGCCGGACGCTCTATTTTAAAGAAGAGACCGAGCGTTACCGCCGCCCCATCGTCTGCAATACCTTTCGCGACCCCATCGAAATCTTCGATCGTCACCTCTATCAAAAAGGTGGCGCGGTGCTGCACATGCTCCGCGGCGAGCTCGGCGACGCGCGGTTTTGGCGTTCGATCGGCGAGTACGTGCGGCGCAACGCGCAGGGCAGCGTCGAGACTATCGATCTGATTCGGGCAATCGAAGAGGCGACGGGCCGCAATATGCGCCGCTTCTTCGACCAGTGGGTTTTCGGCGCGGGGTATCCGCTGCTGGAGATTTCCGTCGCCTGGGACGCGCAGCGCAAGATCGCTACGCTTACGATCGATCAAAAGCAGCTGGTCGACGAGGCCAACCCCGCGTTCGTCTTCGACGTCGAGGTGGCGTTTGCGCCGGCATCGGGCGAGGAGCGCCGAATTCGGGCGCACGTCGAACGCGCTCACGAAAGCATCGCCGTGGCGCTCGATTTCGAACCGGTGCTGGTGCGCTTCGATCCGGGATCCTTCTTGCTGGCCGAGGTCCGGTATCGCCTCGGTGCCGATTTTTCCGCCACGGTTCTCGAGCGAGACCCCGATATCGTGGCGCGCATTCGGGCCGCGCGGGAGCTTGCCGCGGATGGCAGCCAGACCGCCCACGACGCAATTTCGGCGGCGTTCGAACGCGCCGAGTTTTGGGGCGTTCTCGCCGAAGCCGCGAGCGCGGCGGGCGCGACGCGCGCGCCTTGGGCCCGCGAACTATTGATCGGTGCGCTCGCGCACAAACATCCCAAGGTCGCGCGCGCGGCCGCCGAGGCGCTGGGCAACTTCCGCGATGCCGAGACGGCCGGCGCGCTGATTGCCGTCGCGCAGAATCATCGCTCGTATTTCGTGCGCGCCGCAGCACTGACGGCGCTGGGCAAAACGCGCGACCCGCGCGCCCTGGAGATCTTGCGTGCCGCAACCAAACTCGAGACGTGGAATTCGCTCGTCGAGAGCGGAGCGGTGCGTGGGCTGGCCGAGCTCGGCGATCTCGCCGCCCTGGAACCGATCCTCGAAGCGTGCTCGGCATCGCGCGGTGAGGGACTCCGCCGCTCCGCAGTCGCGGCGCTGGGACGCATCGGGGCTCTCGTTGAAGCGGCGCGAGTACGCGCGGTGGATGAGATCGGCCAGCGCTTCGACGACCCGGAGTTCATGGTTTCGATCGAGGCAGTTTTCGCTGCCGAATCGCTCGGCGACGAGCGTTTCCTTCCGGCACTCGACCGTCTTGCCGTCGAAGCGTTCGATGGCCGGGTGCGCCGGGACGCCGCCGAGGCCGCGGCGCGCATCCGCAAAGGCGGAAAAGTTCCAGCACAAGTAAGGAGTCTAAGAAACGACATCGACGAGTTACGGCAAGAACAGCGCAGGTTACAGGAGAAGATCGAAGCGGCGCTGGCGCATCCATAAAGGACGCGCTTTCACCGCTGCGCTGATTCTGGCGCTTCTGGCCGCCGGCATTTGGGCGTTGGCACGCGGGCACGGCCGGCCGCCGCAGACCACGGTCGCGGCGTCGCTTTCGCGCGTGCCGGCGAACTTCGAACCGCAGGCGGTAACCGCTGCGGCACCGCCGCTCGCTCCGCGGTGGACCGGCAGCGAGCTTTCACAAGTGCGCCAGGCTCTCGATGGTGCGTTCGCGCCGGCGATCACCGGAGCGCGCTCGTGGAGCCTTGCCGTCGTCACGTCCAATGGCGCGCCGATCTACGGGCGAGGCGCGCAGAATGCCGTAGCCCCCGCTTCCTCGCAAAAACTCATCGTCGCGGCGACCTCGTTGTGGGCGTTAGGCCCGGCTTACCGGTTCCACACCATGTTTGCGGCGCGTCAAGGCATCGGCGACAACGGCGTCCTCGACGGCAATCTCTGGCTCGTCGGATCGGGCGATCCGTCGTTATGGTCCTCCGATCTACGCAATGGGATCGCCATGCTGGCACACTCCGGCCTGCGGCGAATCGGGGGCGGCGTCGTCGTAGACGCAACCGCCCTGAGCGGACCGGAGCGCAATACGCATTGGGGCCGAGACGATGACGGCCAGGATTATGCGGCACCTACCAGCGCCGTGTCCATGGACGGTGATACGATCGAGTCGCACGTTCTCGTCGGCGGCGCCGAGCAGGCCGTTTGGACGCCGATGCAGGACGTGGCGCACTATGTCGCCACCGCTACGCAGCATATGCTGGCAGCGCGAGGCATTGCCTCGGCCGCAGCCCCCGGTGTGGGTGCGGCGCCGCTGGAGTCCGTGGTTCTATGGGATCACCGCTCCGCGCCGCTGGCAGCCCTGGAAGCGCACATGCTCTTCGTCTCCGATAACCATTATGCCGAGCAGCTGCTGCGAACGGTTGGTGAAGAAGTGACCGGAATGCCCAACGACGCCGGCGGCGTCGCCGCGGAGCGAACGTTCTTAGCGCAGCGAGGCATTCCCAATCCGGGTCTGCGCCTCGTCGACGGCAGCGGTCTTTCGGCCGATAACCGCGTCGCCGCGATCACGCTCGCGCGGCTGCTCGCCGCGAGCCAATCTTCACTCTACCTGCTGCTGCCGCGGGGTGGACGCGAGGGCACGCTGGAAGATTACGATTTCACCTCCGCGCTGGGGCGCGTGCGCGCCAAGAGCGGGCATCTCTCCGATGTTTCGGCGCTGGCTGGATACGTGACGACGCGTCATCATGGCCGCATCGCCTTCGCCTTCCTGATCGACGGATCGCCTGCCGATCCGGATGCCGCGATCGTGCGCGCCGTCGACCGGCTCTCGACCTTCTAACGCATGTTAGACGAAGTTACCCTCTCCCGCCTTATCGGACGCGCTTTGCAGTACGGCGGGGAGTTCGCCGATGTCTTTTGCGAGCGGCGAAAGACGGTGGCGTACCGTCTGCAGGACGGACGCATCCACGACGCTACCTACGGCGTAACGATCGGCGTCGGCATTCGAGTCGTCGCGGGCGAATCGGCCGGCTACGCGTACTCCGACGATCTGAGCCTCGGGGCGCTGTTGGAGGCCGCCGAAGCGGCGTCGCTGATCGCGCGCGCCGCCCCGGCCGGCGAAGTGCGCGCCGCGCCGCTGCGCGGTGAAAGCATCGCTTCCTTTTATGACGGCGAACTGGTGGACCGCAGCGACGCATCGCGCTACATTACGCTGCTCGAACGGGCCGACGTCGCGGCGCGCCGTTACGATTCGCACGTCGTTGCCGTCAACGGACACCTGACCGACGAGGTGCAAGAAGTCTGGATCGCGACCAGCGAAGGGCGCCTCGTTGCCGACCGCCGTCCGCTCGTTACCCTTGGGATTCAAGTCGTCGCGAGCGATAAGAAGGAGCGCGGCTCGGGCTATGCCGGCGACGGCGGCCGGACGTCGCTTGCCTATTTCGAGCAGCAGACGCCCGAGGCACTGGCCGCCGATGCGGCGCGGATCGCAACCGTCAATCTGGGAGCGAAGCCCGCGCCCGCCGGAGAGATGGAGATGATCGTCGGTGCGGGCGGCGGCGGCGTGCTCTTGCACGAGGCGGTCGGTCACGGGCTCGAGAGCGATTTCAACCGTCAGGGCACCTCGCTCTATAGCGGCCGCGTCGGCGAGCGGGTCGCCGGCGAACTCGTCACAATCTTCGACGACGGCAACCTCTACCAAGAGCGCGGCAGCGTCAACGTCGACGACGAGGGCGTTCCGGGGCAGCACAAAGTTTTGGTGGAGAACGGCGTCTTGCGCGGATACATGCAAGACCGGCTCAACGCGCGCTTGATGGGCGTATCGTCGACCGGCAGCGGCAGGCGTCAGTCGTTCCGGTTCGCACCGCAGCCGCGCATGTGCAACACATACATGCCCGACGGCCAATCGAGCGTCGACGAGATCGTCGCCTCGACGCAGCGCGGCATCTACGCAAAGTCGTTCGCCGGCGGTCAGGTCGAGATCAGCAAAGGCGACTTTGTCTTTATGGTCGGTGAAGGCTACCTCGTCGAGAACGGCAAGGTCACCGCTCCGGTGCGCAACGCGACGATCGTCGGCAATGGGCCCGAGATCATGATGAAGGTCGTTGCCGTCGGTAACGATAGCCGCCTGGCGCGACGCCACTATACCTGCGGTAAGGGTGGCCAGTACGTTCCCGTCGGGGTCG
>DATAPM010000097.1:0-1728 GCA_036265225.1 Vulcanimicrobiaceae bacterium | reverse complement strand
GTTCCAAACCAAACGCTTGACGCCGTCGATCTGACCGCCGGTCTGCCGCAAAACGTAAGCCGGGTGGAACGACACCATCAGCGGGATATCGAGGGGCCCGACGTACCACCGCCCGCGCATGCGTGTAATTTGAAAGTCGCGCCCCAAGAATGACTTCGCCGCCGGCGCGCCAAGCGCGAGAATCACCGATGGAGCGATGATGGAGATTTGCTCGTCGAGGAATGGGCGGCAGTTCTCCATCTCTTGCGGTTCGGGTGCGCGGTTGCGCAGACCGTTGGGCCCGGACAGCGTGGGGCGGCACTTGACCGTGTTGCAAATATAGACTTCCTGGCGCAACAGCCCGATGGCGCCGAGCATGCGGTCGAGCAACTGGCCGGCGCGCCCAACGAAGGGGCGTCCGAGCTCGTCTTCGGTTTCGCCCGGCCCTTCGCCGACAACCATTAACCGCGCGCAGGCATCGCCTTCGCCGTAAACGTTATGCCGGCGCTCGTATCCGATCGGGCAACGCCGGCACGCGTTGGCGGCGATCGCCGCCTCCGCCAGCAGACGCTCGCGTTCGGCGCGTACCGAATCGTTCACGGCGCGCTCTCGTCTGCGGTCACGGCAACGGCCTGGCCGAAAGCGACGACTTCGCACGAGCCGTCGTCTCCCTCTGAGACGAAGAACTGCAGGCCGATTACGGCGTTGGCACCTAGCGCGTCGGCACGGCGGCGTAACGCTTGGAGCGCGTCGCTGCGGAGCTGTTCGGCGTCGCTGAGAAACTCTGCGCTGGCTAGGCCGATCAGCATGCCGAGGCTGCGAAAGGTGGAACGTAGCCGGTTACGGGGTCGCGACGCAGTACCCGAAACGTAACCAAAACTTCGCAGGGTGCGATAACCGTCGAGCCGCTCGAACGTGACGATGTTGTCGTTGGCGATCACGGCAGGCAGGCGACGCGGATTTGCCGTTGCGAAGGAGCGGGCATGGGCAGAGTTTCACCGTCGGTGCTCATCATCCGCCTCGACGGAATCGGGGACGCGCTCGCTCTGACGCCGCTGCTGGCGGCGCTGCGACGCCAGGCAATACCCGTGGACGTACTGCTCCAACCGGCGAATGCCGGGATCTTTGCCTCGCGAGCGCGACGCGAGGCGATCGCCGCCGACGTGCTGTTACGCTGCAGCTCGCCTTCCAATCTCGCCGCCATCGCCGCACTCGGCGGCGAACTTGCTGCCAGACGATACTCTCACGTATTGGTGGCGACCGAAGATCCGGCCGGCTATCGCCTGGCCGGCGCCATCGGTGCTCCGATTCGCATCGGCTTCGCCGATTCGCTCGGCAAGCCGCTCAAAAGCCTGTGGTCGCGCCGCTTTCTCACGTCGACGATCTATCGCAGTGCGGGTCTCGATCGCCGCGCGCCGCACGAATCTCAAGTGCTCTTTGCACTTGCACGGTCCATCGTTCCCGGCGAACATCCGACGCGCGAAACGTCCGAGCTGCGCCCCATGATTCTCGAGCGCGAGCCGAACCCCGACGAACGCTTCGCCGTGCAGATCACCGACAAATGGGAACGGCTCGGGATAAGGGTGGAGCAGGTTGTCACCATGTTGCGCCGGATCGCGGCGGCGGGCTCTCCGCGTTTGATATCGGCCGCACGAGAAAAAGAGTACGGCGATCGCATCTCCGCGGCGACGGCAATAGCCGTCGAATACTTCGACGAGCTTGAATTATGGAAAGAAGCAATCGGCGCGG
>DATAPM010000096.1:0-10538 GCA_036265225.1 Vulcanimicrobiaceae bacterium | reverse complement strand
GCACAACCTGCAGCGCGAGCTCGCGCGCGTTCATCGCCGCCCGGAGCGCATGCGCCGGTACTCCCTGCCGCTCATTTTTCCGCGGTTCGGTGCGACGACTTCGTCGACCGCCGCCGTGCCGTCGGCCGCCACGTGGGCGCGAAGCACCTTGACCGTCTCACCTTCGATCTCGGCACGCGCCGCCGGCTGCGGCGAATAAGCGCGCACGTGGTCGACGATCCGCTGCGCCGGCCAGGCCCAGTCTATCGCGAGATCCGTTTTTAGAATCGGGCGCGTGAGGATCGCTTCGCCCGTCTGGGCTCGAGCGGTCAGCACGCCGTGCGCCGCAAGATCGATCGCGCGGCCCAGCAGATCGGCGCCGAGCACCGCCAAACGGTCGTGCAGTTCGCCGTACGTTTCATCGGGTGCGATGGCGGTGCGTTCGGCCAGCACGACGTCGCCCGTGTCGAGCCCCGCGTCCATGAGCATGATGGAGACGCCGGTCTCCCTCTCGCCGCGGGCAATCGCGGTTTGGATCGGCGTCGCACCGCGATATTTCGGCAGCAGTGACGGATGTACGTTGAGCGCCCCGAGGCGCGGCAACGCAAGGAGCTCTGCCGGTAGAATTCGTCCGTACGAAGCGAGCACCAAGAGATCCAAGCTCGCAGCCGCGATCTCGGCGGCAAACGCGCGCAGCCGCACCGGCTCGAAAACGTGCAGGCCGAGCTCGAGCGCCGCGCTCTTGACCGGCGTGGGCTGCAATCGCTGGCCGCGGCCCGCCGGCCGGTCTGGCTGCGTCACGACGCCGGCCAACTCCGTCTTGCCGGCGGCAACGCGCAAACTCGGCACGGCGAAGGCGCTCGTCCCAAAGAAGAGCGCTCTCACGCTTCGGCCGTTTCTTTCTCCTCGTCAGCAACGGCGTCGCGCAAATTGGTGGCGCGGTCGATATAGAGCTTTCCGTCGAGGTGGTCGATTTCGTGCTGCAGGCACTGCGCCAGCAAACCTTCACCCTCGACTCGAATCTTGTGTCCGTGGCGATCTAAGCCGCTCACCGCAACATATTTATAACGCACGATGTCGCCCACCTTACCCGGCACCGAGAGGCAGCCCTCGCGCAGCTCTTCCTCTTCCTCGAGCTTTTCGATTTTGGGGTTTATCACGACCGCCGGCTGGTGCTCGTCGTCGTGAACGTCCATGACGAAGAGCCGCTTCGATACGTTGACCTGCGGCGCTGCTAAGCCGACGCCGGGCGCGGCATACATCGTCTCGAACATGTCGTCGATCAGCTGCTGAAAGAGCGGCTCGCCGATCTCCTTAGGATCGACTTTCTTGGCCACCTTGCGCAGCGTCGAATGGCCTTCGGCTAGTATCTCACGGACATAGGGCATCGCGGGCGGCTATTCTTCCTCGCGGCCGCCCGCTACTCCACGACGCGCCAGGCTTACTTGTGGGTCCGGAAGGACGTCACTAAGAAATGCGGAGTGCAGCCGGTGCCCCCGTCGTTCCAGAACACGCTGACCGACTGGTTGGGGCCGATGATGTAGCTCGCCGGCAGTGACGATGCGTAATAGATCGGCTTCGCATAACTCGGCGTCGCGTGCGGCGTTGGGATCTGCGACTTGCTGATTCCAAAGAACGGCGAGGTAAAGGTCGTGGACCCGTTCGACGGTACCACGTAGAAGTTGAACGAGTTGCTCGGCGGAAGTTGCCCTTTGGTTGAAACGTAGATATTACCGAGTGCGGCCGGTGCGCTCTTCGAGTTCGGAATCGGGAAGAGAACTTGGAGGTCGTTCGAACTCGGGGGCCCGCCGCAGTTGCTGCCCGTACCCGGCGGGGGGTTGTTCGTCACGCCACCGTAATTATTGCATGCGGCCAAGAGCCCGGCGGCTATCAGCAAGCTCAATGCGCCGTTTGACTTTTTCATAACCGTAAACATCCTGTTCGCCGCCTCCGGCCCCTGCCGGAAATCAGTGTGAATATGCTTAGAGAATATACCCCGAAAGATCGGCATCGGCCACCACGTCGGCCAACCGTTCTCGGACGTAGGCCCCGTCCACCACGGTGGTGCCGGCCACTTCGGGCGCGGCAAAGCTGACGTCCTCCAGGACGCGCTCCAAGACGGTATGCAGGCGGCGCGCGCCGATGTTCTCGGTGCGCTCGTTGACGCTCATCGCAAAGGTCGCCAGCTGGTCGATGGCGTCATCGCGAAATTCGAGCGTAACGCCGTCTGCGGCAAGCAACGCTTTGTACTGCTCGACCAGAGCGTTCTTCGGCTGAGTGAGGATGGTCTTGAAATCCTCCGCGGTCAGCGAATCGAGCTCGACCCGAATCGGCAGGCGGCCTTGGAGTTCCGGTATCAGATCGGACGGCTTGCTGATATGGAACGCGCCGGCGGCAATAAAGAGAATATGGTCGGTCTTGATCGTGCCGTGCTTGGTGTTGACCGTCGAACCCTCGACGATCGGCAGGATGTCGCGTTGAACGCCCTCACGCGACACATCGGGGCCGCCGCGCGCAGACGATCCGGCAACCTTGTCGATCTCGTCGATGAAGATGATTCCGTCCTCGCCGGCGCGCCGCAGCGCTTCACGCTTGACCGCATCGGTGTCGATGAGTTTGGCCGCCTCTTCCTGTTCGAAGATTTTTAGCGCTTCGGCAACGGTGACGCGCTTTCGCGTCCGGCGTTTGGGCAGAATGCCGCCGAGCATCTCCCCTAAATCGCCGCCTTGGTCGCCGCCCGCCCCGCCAATTACACCGATCGGCAGGCTGGGCGTCTCTTCTACTTCGATTTCGATGAGGCGCACGTCGTAGAATCCGCGCTCGATCTCGCCGCGCGTTTGGTCGCGCACGCGCTGCGCGTCGGGCGAGACTGCCGCCGCCGGGCTCGGATGCGGCTGCTGCTGACCGGCGAAGTTATTGCCGAAAATTGAACCGAGCGCTTGACCGAACGCGTTGCCCTGCCCCTGCGCCGAAGGCGGACGCGTCTCTGGATTGAGCGCGTCGATGACGCGCTCGACGGCGTGACGTTTGGCGAGATCGAGAACCTCGGCGCGCCGCTCGTCGGTCACCGTGCGAATCGAGGCTTCGACGAGATCGCGCACCATTGACTCGACGTCGCGCCCCACGTAGCCGACCTCCGTATATTTGGTCGCTTCGACTTTAACGAACGGCGCGCCGACCAACGCCGCTAGGCGCCGCGCGATCTCGGTCTTGCCGACGCCGGTGGGTCCGATCATCAAAATGTTCTTGGGGGTAATTTCGTCGCGCAGATCCTCCCGCGCCCGCGCTCGCCGATAGCGATTGCGCAACGCGATGGCCACGGCGCGTTTGGCTTTGCCTTGCCCGACGATGTATTTGTCGAGCTCCTCAACGATTTGACGGGGCGTTAACTTCGTCGGATCGAGATCGATTGCCGGCAGGCTCGTCACGGAAGGCTCTCCACGGTGATGTCGGTGTTGGTATAAATGCAGATGTCTGCCGCGATCTCCAAGCCTTTGCGTGCGATCTCGTCGGCGCTCAGCGCCGTATTGCCCAGCAGCGCCGTCGCCGCGGCTTGGGCGTAGGGGCCACCGCTGCCGATTGCGGCGACGCCTTCGTCGGGCTCGATGACGTCGCCCGTACCGGAGAGCACGAAGAGATGGTCGGGATTGCCGACGATCATCAAAGCTTCCAAACGGCGCAGAACGCGGTCTTG
The DNA here is from genome assembly GCA_036265225.1 of Vulcanimicrobiaceae bacterium. Taxonomy (GTDB): domain Bacteria; phylum Vulcanimicrobiota; class Vulcanimicrobiia; order Vulcanimicrobiales; family Vulcanimicrobiaceae; genus Cybelea. Next base: position 6,865 of record DATAPM010000096.1, on the reverse strand, counting down.
GCGCCAGTCCTTAGCCAGCTCGACGGCGGCCCGGCGCAGATCCTTGAACTCCGCAAACTTCGCTTCGAACTTCTCCAGCAGCGTAATGCCGTCGGCCGCCGACCCGGCAAAACCCGCCAGCACGCGGCCGGCGCTGATCTTGCGAACCTTGCGCGCTCCGTGCTTTACGACCGTCTGGCCGAGCGTTACTTGACCGTCGCCGGCGATTGCCAGACGGCCGTCGCGGCGTACCGCGAGAATCGTAGTCGAACGAATCTTCATTCCTTAGCTACCCTACCCGGCGGGCGAAACGAGGGTTTCAGCAATCAGGGCGTCGATCGCCGAGAGGGCGCGCTGCGCCATGATCTGCCGCCGCTCGCGCTTGCCGGCCCCTTCGGGCGCAACGAATGGCGCCCACGTGACGTTGGAGGGCTGAAAATCCGGCGTCGCCTGATTCTGCAGGTGCGCGACGACGGCGCCGAACGCGGTCTCGCGCGGAAACTCGACCGGAGTGAGGCCGAGAATTTCCCGGGACGCGTGGATTCCCGTCATTGCGCCGCAGGCCGCCGCCTCGACGTAACCCTCCGAGCCGGTGATCTGGCCGGCAAAGTATGTGGCCCCCGAACCGCGCAGCTTCAGACGCGCGTCGAGGAGGCGCGGTGAATCGATGAACGTGTTACGGTGCATCACGCCCAGCCGCAACCATTCGGCGCCTTCGAGTCCGGGAAGTTTCCCCAGGGCCTCTCGCTGTGCGGGCCACGCCAATCGCGTTTGAAAGCCGACCAAATTATAGGCGGTGCCTTCGACGTTCTCTTTGCGCAGCTGAACGACCGCGTGGGGCGTTCGGCCCGTGCGCGGATCTCGCAAGCCGACCGGTTTGAGCGGACCGAAGCGCAGAGCATCCTCGCCGCGGTCGGCCATAACTTCTACCGGCAGGCATCCCTCGAAGAAGCGCGTCTCCTCGAACTCTTTGGCGGAATAACGCTCGAGCGTGCGAAGGTCGCGCAGCAGTTGCGCGTACTGCTCCCGGTCGAGCGGAATGTTGAGGTAATCGTCGCCGTTGCCTTTGTCGTAACGCGACTTGCGATACATCTTCGACTCGTCGATCGACTCGGCCGCGACGATCGGCGATGCGGCATCGTAATAATGGAGCCGGCCGGATTCGGGTTGCACGCTCGAAAGCACCGCGTCGAGATCGGCCAAGAATTCGTCGCTCGGCAGCGGCCCGCAGGCCACGACGACCGGCCGGTCGCGCGGAATGGCCCGGACCTCTTCGCGCCGGAGCGTAATGCGCGGCTCGCTCGAAATGCGCGACTCCACCAGTTGCGAAAAGCGCGCCCGGTCGACGGCCAGCGCCGACCCCGCGGGCACCGCGGTTTCGCGCGCGCACGCGACGATCAGCGATCCGATGCGGGCCAGCTCCTCCTTGAGCAGCCCGACGGCATTCTCCAGTGCCGCGCCGCGCAAGGAGTTGCTGCATACCAGCTCGGCGAGCGTGCCGGTGCCGTGCGCGGGTCCGCTGCGCCCGGGGCGCATCTCGAAAAGTTCGACCTCGACGCCGCAGCGCGCGGCTTGCCATGCCGCTTCGCATCCGGCGAGTCCGCCGCCGATAATCGTTAAGCGCTGCGGGGATTCTACGATGACACTGCCAGGGGCGCGAGCGAGGAAACGTCGTGGGCGCGGTCTCCGGCGCACTCGAGCGTGGTCGTCCCGCGGCGCGTTTTGGCGAGGACGTGGGAACCGCAGACCGGACAGCGCTGCGGTATGACCAGATCCCAAGAGAGAAAGTCGCACTTTGGATAGTTGGCGCAACCGTAGAACGTCCGCCCCTTCTTCGATTTGCGCTCCACGACCGAGCCGCCGCATTTGGGGCAGGCGGCGCCGGTATCCTTAACGATCGGCTTGGTGGTTTTGCACTCGGGGTAGCCGCTGCACGAAATGAACTTGCCGAAGCGCCCGTTCTTGATCACCATGGGGCGCCCGCAGTTGGGGCAAATCTCGTCGGTGGGCTCGTCGCGGATTTCGAGACGCGGCAGTTTCTCCTCGGCGGCTTGCAGCTCGGTCTCGAATGGCCCATAAAAACGGCGCAGCAGCGCGATCCAATCTTCGTGACCCTCGGCCACCCGATCGAGGTCGCCCTCCATTCGAGCCGTGAAGTCGAGATTGACGATCTTTGGAAAGTGATCGACGAGCAGATCGTTGACCGCAAAGCCGATCTCGGTCGGGGTAAATCGGCGTTCTTGCTGCGTGACGTAACCGCGCGCCTGAATCGTCTCGACGATCGCCGAGTAGGTCGACGGGCGCCCGATGCCTTTATCTTCCAATGCTTTGACCAGCGCGGCCTCGCTATATCGCGGCGGAGGTTCGGTAAAATGCTGTTTCGGCTCGAGGCTCAGCAAGTCGAGCGCTTCGCCTTCGTTTAATTCCGGGAGCCGCACGCGGCCTTTTGCGGCGGCATCTTCGTCCTTGCTCTCGTCGTAGATCCGGGTGAACCCCGGAAAACGCATGACCGTCCCGGTCGCGCGGAAGCCATACTCGTTGGCCGAGACGTCGACGACCGTCTGGTCGAGTAAGGCCGGCGACATCTGCGAGGCGACGAACCGTTCCCAGATCAGCGTATAAAGACGAAGCTCCTCGCGTTTGAGAGCCCCCGCGACGCTCTCGGGCGTACGCAGGACGGAAGTCGGCCGAATCGCTTCGTGGGCGTCTTGCGCACCTTCTTTGACGCGGTGGCGAACGCCGCCGTGGAACGCCTCACCGTAGGTTTGGACGATGAAGTCGCGCGCCGCATCCCGCGCTTGCTCGCTGAGTCGCGTCGAGTCGGTGCGCATGTAGGTGATGAGTCCGACGGTCCCCTCGCGGCCGCCGAGATCGATTCCCTCGTACAGCGCTTGCGCCACCTGCATCGCCCGGCGCACCCGCATTTTGAGTTTCCTTGAGGCTTCTTGCTGCAGCGTCGAAGTCGTAAAAGGAGCCGGAGCGTTGCGGCGCACCTCGCGTTTCTTGACCGACGCGACGCGATACTCGGCTCCGTCGAGGGCGGCGATAATCTCCTCGACTTGCCCTTGGTTTACGACTTCCAGCTTTTCGCCGCGGTGCGAGACGAGGTCGGCTCCGAAGCGCGCTGCGGGATCGGCGGCGCCGGCGAGCTGAGCCGTAATGCTCCAATACTCTTTTGGAACGAAGGCCAGAATCTCGCGCTCGCGGTCGACGATGAGCTTGACCGCCACCGATTGCACGCGCCCGGCCGAAAGGCCGCCGCGCACCTTGGCCCAGAGCAGCGGCGATATCTTGTAACCGACCAACCGGTCGAGAATTCGACGTGCCTGCTGCGCGTTGACCCGGTCCATGTCGATGTCGTGCGCGTGCGCCAGCGCGGCCAATGCCGCGTCTTTGGTAATCTCGTGAAGCTCGATGCGCTTGGGATGGGGCAGCTTCAGGAGCTCTGCCAAATGCCAGGCAATCGCCTCACCTTCGCGGTCGGGGTCGGTCGCGAGATAGACTTCCGTTGCGCCTTTGACCGCACCGCGCAACTCTTTAATGATGTCGCCCTTACCCTTGATCGTCAAATACCGCGGCGCAAAATCGTGCTCGACGTCGACGCCCAGCGTACTCTTGGGAAGGTCGCGTACGTGCCCCACCGATGCTTTCACCACGTAGCGCGCGGGCAAGAACTTCTTGATTGTCCGTGCCTTCGTGGGTGACTCAACGATTATCAGGGGCTTTTTCACGGGGCTTAGTATACCGCCGGGGTCAAGACAGGGACAAATTTCGGGCTTTTCGGGCCGGCGCAATGCGTGTGCGTGCGCGCGCGAATTTGCATCATTCAACAAAATCCTCTATGATGCGCTCAAAAGCGCGCAAAGCGCTGTCCACTTAACGCTAATCGTCCCCGGGGACGAGGAGGAATGAATGGACTCCGATTCCACGATGAACGGCGGCGCAGCCGAAGAGAAAAAGCCGCGTCGCAAAGCGGCGGCTAAAAAGCTCGTCGCAGCTGCCCTCGTTCGCAAGGCGGTGCGCAAGAAAGTGCGCCGCAAGTTGGTCCGCAAGGCTGTGCGCCGTAAGGTTGCGGGCGCGGTCGTCCGCAAGAAAGTGCGCCGTAAAGTAGCCCGTAAGGCCGTTCGCCGGAAAGTGGCCCGCAAGGCCGTCCGTCGGAAAGTAGCCCGTAAGGCAGTGCGCAAGAAGGCCCGCCGTAAGGTGGCCCGCAAGGTCGTGCGCCGCAAAGTTGCGCGCAAGGCCGTTCGTAAAAAGGCCGTCCGTAAGGCCGTGCGCAGAAAGGTTCGGCGCAAGAAAAAGTAGCCCCCGAGAAGGCTTGGGAAGTGAACGGGCGTTCGCAATGCGGGCGTCCGTTCTACTTTTCTAGACGAGCGTTGGAGCTTGGCCGCCGTGCTCTTCGACCCAGTGGCATGCGGCAAAATGTCCGGGCGCGTACTCTTTGAGCGGCGGCTCTTCGATCTTGCAGCGCTCGAACGCGACCGGACAGCGCGTGTGAAAGCGGCATCCTGGCGGCGGATTCACCGGTGAGGGGATATCGCCCGTCAGCACGATGCGCTTGCGCCGTTTCTCTACCGCAGGATCGGGTATCGGCACCGCCGAGAGCAGCGCCTGGGTGTATGGATGGAGCGGGTTCTGATAGAGCTCGTCGCGTTCGGCAAGTTCGATGATCTTACCGACGTACATCACCGCGACGCGATTGGCGATGTGGCGGACGACCGAGAGGTCGTGCGCGATGAACAGGTAGGTCAGGTTGAACTTCGCCTGCAGGTCTTCCAGCAGGTTGATGACCTGGGCCTGAATCGAGACGTCGAGAGCGGAAACCGGCTCGTCGCAGACGATGAACTTCGGTTGCACTGCCAGGGCCCGGGCGACGCCGATGCGCTGGCGCTGGCCGCCGGAAAACTCGTGCGGGAAGCGATTGGCGTGGTACGGTCGCAGCCCGACCAGCCCCAGCAACTCCCGAACGCGCGCGTCGACGTCCTTGCCGGAGGCAAGACCGTGAATGCGCAGCGGCTCGGCGACGATCTCTCCGACGCTCATTCGCGGATTGAGCGAGGCAAAGGGATCCTGGAAAATGATCTGCATCGAGCTGCGCAGCCGCCGGATATCGCCGCGACCCATCTTCAGCACGTCTCGATCTTCGAAGAGAATCTCGCCTTTGGTGGGGATCAGCAGGTGTAAGAGAAGCCGGCCGACGGTCGTCTTCCCGGAACCCGACTCACCGACGAGGCCGAGCGTTTCGCCCGGCGCGATCGTAAAACTGACGCCGTCAACGGCGCGGACGTCGGCGACGTGACGCGACGTCAGGCCGGCGTGAATGGGAAAATATTTGTAGAGATCTTTGACCTCGACGAGGACGCGATCGTTCATCGGGTGGGCACGATCGGCAGGGATTGCGTCTGCGCCGGGCGTTGATCGCGAGCCCGCTCGTCGTAGAGCCAGCAGCGCGCCACGTGACCTTCGCCAAACTCATAAATGGGAACGGGCTGGTCGCAGATCGGCATGCGGTAGGCGCACCGCGGCGCAAACGCGCAGCCTGGCGGGAGCCTCAGCAGATTCGGCGGCTGGCCGGCGATCGGCTCGAGCCGGCGGTGCTCGCTGTCGTCGAGACGCGGCAGCGACGCCAACAGCCCCTGCGTGTACGGCATTCGCGGCTCGCTGAAGATCTGGTCGGCGTTGCCGTATTCGACCATGTTTCCGCCGTACATCACCAGGACGTTCTTGCAGAACTCGGCGACGACGCCGAGGTCGTGGGTGATCAGAATGATCGCCGCGCCGGTCTCCTGCTGCAGGTCGTTCATGAGCTCGAGTACTTGCGCTTGAATGGTAACGTCCAGCGCCGTCGTCGGCTCGTCGGCGATCAAAAGTTGCGGATTACACGACAACGCCATGGCGATCATGACGCGCTGGCGCATGCCGCCGGAAAACTGATGGGGATAGTCGCCGAGGCGCTTCTCCGGCAGCGGAATGCGGACTTTCTTGAGCATCTCGATGGCGCGGTCGCGTGCCTCGCGTTTTCCGAGGTTCAGGTGCAGCCGCACCGCCTCGGCGATCTGCTCGCCGATGCTCAGCACCGGATTGAGCGAGGTCATCGGATCCTGGAAGATCATCGCGACCTTATAGCCGCGAATCTTTCGCATCTCGGCCTCGCTCTTGTCGGGTAGATTCTCTCCCAGCAGTTCGAGGCGATCGCAGGTGACGGCCGCGTTGCCGGCCAGCAAACGCATGATCGAGAGCGCGGTGACCGATTTGCCGGAGCCCGATTCGCCGACGATCCCGAGCGTCTCGCCGGCGTTGAGCGAAAACGATAAGCCGTTGACCGCCGTCACGGGGCCGTCTTCGGTTCTGAAGGTGGTCCGCAGGTTGACGACGTCGAGCAGCGCCACCGGTTTAGAGAGTTAGATTCCCGTCAACGAAACGGCGAGGCCGAAAACGACGAAGCAGACCGCGACGATGCCCGTCAAGCGTTTGAGCTGCTCCTCGGCACCGAGACGCCCGCGATAGGCGCCCTCGACGCGACCGCCGATCGATCCGGTAAGCCCCTCTTGTTTCGTCGTCTGTAGGGCAAGCAGCACGATCAGCAAGACGGCGCAGATGATGAACAGTCCGGCAAGACCGTGCGTGAGCCACGGCACGTGGATTTGAAACCACGTCTCCGGCATTGGCGCCGGCGGCGGGGCAGGGAGAGTCGTGGGCACGCCTTGTGGGACGGCACCTTTGGGGACGGCCGACGCCGCAGCCGTTGGTACGACCGTGGTTTTCGCCGCCGCTGCTAGTAACAGGGGGTTCATTGGCGGCATCCTTTTACGACCGCAGGGGCCGACGCGCCTGCCGGAGCAGAGGGAAAGGTGCCCGAGTCAGAGAGGCTCTCCGAGCCGCTCCGCAC
>DATAPM010000095.1:0-4416 GCA_036265225.1 Vulcanimicrobiaceae bacterium | reverse complement strand
CATCGCTGCCGAGGCGCGAGAGCGATTCGGCGACCTGCACGTTACGATCGTCCACCGCGTCGGCGAGCTGAGCGCAGGCGACGTTGCCGTGGCCGTCATCGCGGCGGCGCCGCACCGCGACGCGGCCTTTGCAGCGTGCCGCTATTGCATCGACGAATTAAAGCGCCGCGCGCCGATTTGGAAGAAAGAACGCTACGCCGACGGTCAAGCCCATTGGAAGGCAAACGCTGCGCGTGGCTAACGTTGAGCTGATCCGTCTCGAAGGGGCGCATAATCCGCTGGCGGTACTCTACTACGAACCGCGGCGGCCGCGCGGCATAACGCTCGTCGCCGGACACGGTTACTCGTCGAGCAAACAGAACCTCGATTTTCTCTGCTCGTTCTTAGCCAGTCATGGCTTCGGCGTTTACAGCCTCGACTTTCCCGGACATAAGCTGGGCGCCAGCGGCGGCGAGCTGCGCGGCGTGGACGACTGTATCGAGGCGATGTCGCGGGTGTTGAACTTTTCGCGCGCGCTCGGCAACGGGACGCACTATACGATGGGTCACAGCATGGGAGGTATGACAGCCATTTTTTGCGCGGCGCTCGACGAAAACGTCGCCGGAACCATTGCCATTACGACCGGCTACGGACGGCCTACGTCGCTGGAGGCTTTGCAGCGCGTCGGCGTCACCGACTTTCGTGCCTCGTACGTCGTCGGTGTTCCCCTGCCCGAACTGGTCGCCGGCATCGAGAAGCGCTACGACGAGCTGCTACCGCGGCTCGTCGGGCGTCCGGCGCTCTACATCGCTGCAAGCCGCGACGCCATGGTAAGCCCAAGCAGCGTAAGGGCCTTGTACGAACGCGCGCCCGAACCGAAATCGCTGGTGACCATCGATAGCGATCACACCTATGCCGGCGAGCGGTCGCGCGCCGCGGTGGTGAGTTGGTTGTCGGAACGCCATCCGGCGTGAACGCGGGACGTCTGCGGCGATACAGCCGCCACTTGCTGATTCCGGAGGTCGGGCTCGCCGGACAAGAAAAGCTCGACGCCACGCGCGTGCTGGTCGTCGGCGCCGGGGGCTTGGGTTCGCCGGCGCTGCAGTATCTTGCTGCGGCGGGCGTCGGACGCGTCGGCGTCGCGGACGACGACGTCGTGGACGAGACCAACTTGCAGCGCCAGACCATCTTCGCCACGGCGGACGTGGGGCGGAACAAAGCCGTGGTCGCCGCAGAGCGGCTGCGCGCACTCAATCCGCTGGTTGCGGTGGACGCGTTGCCGGTGCGCTTCGACACCGCCAACGCCCGCGATCTCGTACGCACCTACGATGCGGTGCTGGATTGCACCGATCGCTTTCCAACGCGCTATCTGATCAACGATGCATGCTTTCTCGAAAACCGGCCCGACGTCTACGGATCGATCTTTCGCTTCGATGGACAGGTCAGCGTTTTCGCACGCGGGCTGGGACCGTGTTATCGTTGTCTCTATCCCGAAGCGCCTCCGCCGGAAGCCGCGCCGACCTGCGCCGAAGGGGGCGTTTTAGGCGTCCTGGCGGGCATCGTCGGATCGTGGCAAGCCTGCGAAGCGCTCAAAGTAATCTTGGGGATCGGCAACGTGCTCGCCGGCCGTCTGATGTTGATCGACACGTTGGCGGCGCGCGTTCGCGAGGTGCGTTTCGATAGAGATCCGGCGTGCCGCCTTTGCGGTACCACGGCGGACATCGACGCGTTAAAAGTTGCCGCGTACGACGGCGTGGCCGCCGCGGCACCACGCGATCTGGTGGAAATCGAAGCCGAGGCGCTCGACGACGAGTTGCGCGAGGCGTTGCTGTTGGACGTGCGCGAGCCGCACGAAGCGGTGCTCGGCTCGATCGAAGGCGCCATCTCGATGCCAGCTTCGCAGCTAGAGTCGCGCCTTCACGAGCTCGATACGGCGAAGAAGTACGTCGTCGCCTGCCGCGTCGGGGCGAAGTCGCTCTGGGCGGCGCAGCGTTTGCGCGACGCCGGTTTCACGCGGCTGGTTCACCTGCACGGTGGTTTGCTCGCCTACGCCGCGCGCCATGCCGAGTTCGAGTTCTTCTAACGCCGATGCGCGTCAAACCATTCGGAAAGACCGGCGCGGATCTCTGCGTCATCGGACAGGGAACTTGGAACATGCCCGAGAGCGGTGCCGGCTTGCGCGAGGCGCAACGCGCGCTGCGTCGCGGCATCGAGCTGGGGATGACGCATATCGATACGGCCGAGATGTACGGTACCGGACGCGTCGAGGAGCTCGCCGGCGATGCGATCGCCGGCATCGAACGCGAGCGGCTCTTTATTACGACCAAGGTTCTGCCGAGTAACGCAACGTACGCCGGCACGCTGCAGGCTGCCGAGCGAAGCCTGCAACGCTTGCGCTGCGAGTATCTCGATCTCTACCTGCTCCACTGGCCGGGTTCGCATCCCCTCGAAGAGACGATGCGCGCGCTTGGGGCGTTGGTAGAGCAAGGGAAGACGCGCTTCGCCGGCGTGAGCAACTTCGAGGCGGCAGAAATGCTCGAAGCGGCCACGTATTTGGGCGGCGTTCCGCTGGCGTGCAATCAGGTGCTCTATCATCTGGACGAGCGCGGCGTCGAGCACGGCGTCATACCCGCAGCGCGCCGGGCCGGTATCGCCGTCGTCGCCTACACGCCGTTCGGGCGGGGAAGTTTCTTACGCGGCGGCGTCCGCCGTCGCGAAACGCTCGAAGCGATCGCGGCAAAGCATGGCGCCACGCCGAGGCAGGTCGTGCTGGCCTTTCTTACCGCCGCATCCGAGGTCTTTGCGATTCCCAAGGCCGCGCATGTGGAACACGTCGAAGAGAACGCGGCGGCCGGTATGCTCGAACTCGACGCCGGCGATCTCGCGGCAATCGATGCCGTCTTTCCCCGAGGACGGCCCGGGCCGCTAGCCACACTATGAATCAAGCTTCGCTCACCCCTCAAGAAATCAAAGCGCTTGCCGTACGCGTGGCCGTTTCATACGGCGCGGGCGCCGTACGAGTCACTCCGGCGCGCAGCGACGCCGTCTCGCGCGGGCGGATGGCGGCCGCCTTCGAACGCGGCGATTTCACGACGTGGGGCTACGACGCGACGTATGCGCGGCGAGCCACCGATCCGCAAACGCTGCTCCCCGCGGCGCGCAGCGTGATCTGCATCGCGGTGCCCTACGCTTCGCCGCCGGCTCGTGAGGAAGCGCCTCTGCGCGGACGCGTTTCCAACTACGCGTGGTCGGAAGACTATCATCGGCGCGTTCGCAATTTGCTGCAACGCGTTGCCGGCGAGATTGACGCCGCTGCGGGAGGGCCGGTAACGGCGATTGCGTGCGACACTCGGCCGCTCGCCGAACGCGCGCTTGCGGCAGCTGCCGGGCTCGGATGGATCGGCAAACACACCAACCTGATCTCGCCGGCGCTGGGGTCGTTCGTTTTCTTGGGCGAGGTCGTCACCACGCTGGACCTTCCCCCCGACGCGCCGCTGCAAAAGAGCTGCGGCGAGTGCCACCGCTGCGTCGAGGCTTGTCCGACGCAAGCGCTGCGCGGCGATTATACGATCGACGCGACGCGCTGCATCTCCGACCTCACCCAACGCACCGATGGAATTCCGCCCGCGATGCGGCCGCTGATCGGCGAGTGGGTGTGGGGATGCGACGCGTGCCAAATGGTCTGTCCGCCGACGGTCGCAGCGGGAATACCCGCCGGCTCGCAATGGGAGCCCGCTTCGCGAGCAACCGCGCGTCCGGCGCTTCTCGAGTTGCTAACACTACGCTCGGGCGAGTTCAAGCGGCAGTACGCGGGCACGGCGATGGGATGGCGGGGCGCCGCGGTGCTGCGCCGCAACGCCGCCGTCGCCTTGGGAAACGCCCTCGACCGCTCGGCCGTTGGGGCATTGGCGGAGTCGCTCGAGCGCGATCCGCATCCGATGGTCCGCGGTCACGTCGCCTGGGCGCTGGGCCGGATCGGTTCGCCTAAGGCGCTTGCAGAGTTGCGCCGCAGGCGGTCGCTCGAGCAGGACGGCGGCGCCCGGTCGGAGATCGAAGCGGCTCTGGAGCCGTTCGGCTGGGTAGGAGAACCAGAAGTATGAGATACGCGCCAATGCTTGCCGCCGTGCTCTTGGCCGGAGCGGCACCGGCCGACGACCTGCTTGCGCGAGCGGCGGCCGTCAATCCCAATCTCCACACGTTCACGGCTACGCTACACGCCCACGTCGTCATGAAGTCGTTCCCCTATCTCTCGGCCGACGTGAGCGGCAGCTGGTACTATCGCCAGCCCGATAAATATAAGGTCGTCTTCACCGGTGGACTTCCGGTCATCGCCCAGCAGTTCGACAAACTCTACGTAAGGCTCGAGCCCCCATCACAGTGGAAACAGCGCAACGTGGTGACGGTTACCTCAGACGACGGTACGTCAACGCACTTCCG
>DATAPM010000094.1:0-1508 GCA_036265225.1 Vulcanimicrobiaceae bacterium | reverse complement strand
CACTACCTGCGGGCGATGGCGCCGCTCCCGTTCGCTTTCCGCACGCAGAACCCGCACGTCTATCGGCTTGCGCGTGCCATCGTGCCTGATGGCGTTTATCCTCCTCTGGGCGGTCGCCGTGCGCGCGAGCCACAACGCGGCAGGGCAGTGGCCAGCGCAATAGCAAGCTACCTGTCATGCGGAAAACCGTTCGATGCGGAAAGGTCGGTGATCCGTGGTGCCTACGGAGGCTGCCTTTACGGTAACGCCAACCCAGCACTACGGACGACCGAAGCCGACCTTTCCCAATACTGGTCGGAGCACGTCCGGCTCGCCGAGGGGGATGCCGTCGTCATCGTCGTTCTTCCGACGGCGCCCGAAGCAGCCCTCCTCGCTCTTGCGTATGGAGCGGCAGTAGCGCGGGACCAAGCCAAGCACGTGCCCGCCGCGTTGCGGCGCATTGCTGGCGCTCTTCGGGCCCGACCCTCGCTTCTCGGGCGCTCCCTGACGGTGCGCCAGCGTTTGACGATATTCGATCCTTACATGCAACCGGCGGACTCTAACTCGTGAAAGAGCAATAGCAAATGGCATCATCTTTGCGTTCGGCCGACATTCTCGCCGACCGTTCCGATTCCGAGGTTCGTACGCAATCTTCCGCGCTCGAACAGCTCGACGAATGGGTGTCGCGCAATGTGGACGTGATCAATCGCGAAGAGCAGGCAACCCTGCGTTCGATGCGGGTGCTGGTTGCCGGCTGCGGAAGCGTCGGTGGCAGTGTGGTCGAACCTCTCGCCCGCCTGGGCGTGGGCGCGTTCGTGCTCGCAGACCCAGAGCCGTACGAGCTGAGCAACATCAACCGGCAAGCCTGCTTTCTAGCCGACGTCGGTCGCTCGAAAGCCCAGGTGATGGCCGAACGTGCGGCGTCGATCAATCCATATATCGAGACCCGTGTCTTCGCAGAAGGTTTGAGCGACGACAATCTCGACTCAGCGCTGGTCGGAGTCAGCGTTGTATTCGATGGCATCGACGCTGGCATGTCTCCCTGGGAGAAGTACGCCCTGCACGAAAAGGCGTGTGCGCAGAAGATTCCCGTGCTGGCCGGAATCGACTTTGGCGGTAAGGCGGTAGTCTATGTTTTCGACTACCGAAAGCGGGGCGTGAAGCCGTTCTTCGGCAAGGCCAGCGCGGAAGCGCATCGTGAACGGCGCTTCGCCGAGTGCCTGAAGTGGCTCGGATACACTCATTTCCCGGCGGACTTCCTGCCTATCATCAGCGATCGCGTAGCGACCGGCAAGCCGTGGCCGCAAGTCTCCTATTGCGTGCAGGCGATGGGAGCAATCGGCACGCGCTGTGTCCTCGATATCGCGATGGGTAGGAAGGTGCCGAAGGTGGTGTCGTTCGATACGCACATGATGAGTCGTTCGACTTCAAAGCGAATCGTCGAGTACGCGCGGCTGCCAACGAGCATCGTGAGCACTTACCGAGCCGTACGTGCACCATCTCACGTCAAACCACCTGGGTTCTCGTTG
>DATAPM010000093.1:0-6858 GCA_036265225.1 Vulcanimicrobiaceae bacterium | reverse complement strand
GTATTGGTCGAAGTTTCCGCACGTCTATTTTGCCGGCGACGGCGCGCGGCGCGACGCCGAAGGAAACTTCTGGTTCATGGGACGCATCGACGACGTTATGAACGTCAGCGGCCATCGCATCTCGACGACCGAAGTCGAGAGCGCCCTGGTCGATCATCCCGCCGTCGCCGAAGCGGCGGTTTGCGGAAAGCTCGACGACATGACGGGACAAGCCATCTACGCTTTCGTTTCGCTCAAGGGCACCGCGGCCGGTTCGGCCGAGTTCGCCGACGAGCTGCGCGACCACGTCGGCACCAAACTCGGAAAGTTCACGCGCCCGAAGTACGTGACGTTCACAGCCGAGCTGCCCAAAACGCGCAGCGGCAAGATCATGCGCCGCCTGCTGCGCGACATTGCCGAGGGCCGCACCCTGGGTGACACGACCACGTTGGCCGACTCGGCCATCGTCAAGGAGCTGCAGGAGCGCGCCAAGATCGAGGTCACCCAGGACGATTGATCGCCTAGGGTGACTTGGTGGGCTTCGGTGCGGCCTGCATCATCGCGCCCGAGTGCATCGGCGAGGGTTTTGGCGACGCCTTCATCATCGAAGACCCCGCGTGCGAGGACATGTGCGACGACGGCATGTGGGAGGACGACATATGGGACGATGGCGTTGGTGACGGGTGCGCCGTTCCCATCGAATCGGCGATGGCAACGGTACCGAGTGCCATGGTAAATGCCAGGGTTAAGGCGGCGATCGAAGGTTTCACGTTTCTCTCCTTTGCGAGATGGCTTTTGGGAGAGAACGCCCGGTAAGCGCCGGCGGATCAAAAGAGACGCGGATTCATCCGCCCGGCGCTTCCGAGGCGTTCTACTTGGAAGGACCAATGACGGTTGCACTCTGCGCTCCAGCGTCGCTCGCCCCAGGCTTCGATGCGCAAAGGCGTCGAACGCTCCATCACATGATGCCCGCCTCCGAAAGCGACGAGGCGCTCGCGGCCGGATTCGCGGGCCACGAGCGCGCTGCGTTTTCCGAAGCCTACCGGCGTTATTCGGGGCTGCTTTATTCGGCCGCCTATAACGTTCTGGGCAACGCCGAAGAGGCGCAGGATTGCGTTCACGACGCCCTCGCGAGACTGTGGCGCTCCTCGCACGCGTTCTCACTCCAGCGCGGTTCGCTGCGCGCGTTTCTCGTCGTCTGCGTCCGCAACGAAGCGATCTCGCGACGGCGGCGTAAGGAGCGCGACCTGCGTCTAGCGCGTCAGCTAGCGGCCTTTCCGGAAGAGCATGAAGAGCTGCACGTCAGCGACCCGATCGAACGCGACCGCGTGCGCCACGCGCTCGAAGAGCTTCCGGTCGATCAGCGGCGCGCGCTGGAGCTGGCCTACTACGGCGGAAAGACGCATACCGAGATCGCCGCGGAGCTCAGCGAACCGCTCGGCACGATCAAGAGCCGCATCAAGCTTGGATTGCGCAAGGTCGCGGCAACGCTGACGGCATCCGCTCCGGAGTACGGACGATGATCGGCGCGCACGTCGAAGAGTTGGCACCGCTTTACGCGCTGGGTCTGCTCGATGACCGCGAAACGGGGCGCCTCGAAGAGCACATTCGCGACTGTCCGCGCTGTGCCGAGCTGGTCGGCCGCGCCGAAGCCGAGGCGGCCGTGCTTGTCACTGCCGAGCCGCAGCGCGCGGCACCGCTGGAGCTGGAGCTGCGCATCGAGCGGACGCTGCGTCGCGACGAAGCTGATATTACCCCAAGGGCAAAACGGCGTCCCTCGGTGCGATTTCTGGCTGCCGCGCTAGCCGCGGCATTCGTGCTCGGAATGCTTCCGGCAGTTTACTTCTGGCAAGCGGATCGCTCGCTTCAAAATGCGTTGGTCGCCGACAGCTCGGCAATAAACCAACTGGCCGAAGCGCCGCATCGGGTCGCGACGTTTCTCTCGCCGCAAGGGAACGGCATGGCCAAGGTGATGTACGGAAATGACGGTTCTTGGTATCTCGTCATGGTCCCGAGCGCGAAGAAGCCGATGCGAGTGGCCTGGATGCATGGCGGCCAACAGACGATGCTCGGCGACGCCATGCCGCACGGAAGGGTGGCGATGCTTTACTTGCCGCGAAGCCATCGCATGGATCGTCTCGCACTCATGGATGGCGAAACGGTCGTTGCCGAGGCGCAGCTCTCGTACCAGTAAGAGACCGTTACTCCGGTGTGGTGAAAAACTGACCGAGATCCTCGAGGTGCTCGATCCGCGTTGCCGGCGGCAGCGCGGATAAAATAGTCGCACCGTAGCGCGTCGATGCGGCGCGGCCGTCGAGCAAGGCCACCAAGCCGCGATCCTTCCCGCTGCGAATCAGTCTCCCAAAGCCCTGTTTCAGGCGTACCGTTGCCGCAGGAATCATATAATGCTCGAAGCCGTCGAGACCGCGGGCTTCGAGAGCGCGTACGCGCGCCATGACCAGCGGATCGGCCGGCGAGGGAAAAGGCAGCCGGTCGATGATGACGCACGACAGCGCCTCGCCGACGACGTCGATGCCCTCCCAAAAGGTGCTCGTAGCGAAGAGCACGGCGCCCGGCGTGCGCCGGAACCACTCCAGCAGATACGAGCGCGGTAGATCGCCTTGCATCCGTACCGGAAACGAGAGGCGGTCGCGCACCAGCGCGTGCACTTCGCGCAGCCGCGCGTACGACGTAAAGAGCACAAAGGCGCGCCCGCCCGTGCGGTCGAGACACTCCTCGACGAGAGGCGCGGCGCGGCGCGCGAAGTGCGTTGACTTGGGGTTGACCTCGGCGGGCGCGATAAAGAGCCGCGCCTGCCGGCCGTAATCGAATGGTGACGGCGCGACCAGCTCCTGCGCGTCGTCCACGCCGAGCGTCCGGCGCAAGAACTCGAAAGAACGATCGGTTGCCAGCGTGGCGCTGGTGAGCACTACGCTGTGCGTTCGCGCAAAGAGCCGCTCGCGGAGAAAGCCTGCGACCTCGTGCGGCGCGCAGTTCACGGCGTAACGGCCGTCGGCTTCGCCGCGCTCCACCCAGGAAATGGCGTCGTCGTCACCGGCCCCAAATCGCTCCACGGCGGATTGGTGCGCGAGCACCGAGCGCATCGCCAGGTCGCGCCGGCGCTCCGCTTCGGCCTCGTTATCGGCGCTGCGCTTGAGCCCGTCCAGCCAGTGCGCGAAGAGCCAATTCTCCAACCCGTAAAGGCATTGCCGCAACGCATCGAGCGGTTCCCAAACTTCCTCGTTGGCGGCTAGCGGGTAACGCTCGGACGGAATCTGGGCGAGACTCGATTCGAGGCGGCGCATCGTCTCTTCGAAATCGGCCTCAAAGGCGTGCGGCAGGTGGTAGTGACGGCGCAGCTTGCGCAGCATGCGATCGACGCTCGCGCGCGAGACCACCGCGGTGAGGGCGTCGGTCGCCCAGCGTTCGCACTGATGCGCTTCGTCGAGCACGGCGACGTCGTACGGCGGCAGGAGGCCCCCGCCCATCGCCAGATCGAGAAAGAAGAGCGCGTGGTTGACGACGACGAGGTCGGCGTACTTGGCCTCGTCGCGTTTCCTAAAGAAGAAACAGTCACGAAAGTGCGAGCAGACTTCCCCGGTGCATTCGTCGGCATCGGCATCGAGCTGCTCCCACTCGCCGCCGTGCGGTGAAAAACTGAGTTCGGCGCGATCGCCGCTCTGCGTCCGCTCGGCCCACTCCCAAATCTGCTGCATCGAATGCGACTGCGCTACGAGACGGTCGGCGCGCATGCGCTCGAGCTTCTGGCGGCAGAGGTAGTGCGAGCGCCCTTTGAGCAGCGTGACCCGCAACGGCCGATCGAGCGCGCGCTCGACCAGCGGAATATCTTTGCGCACCAGCTGCTCCTGCAGCGCGATCGTCCCGGTCGAGAGCACGACCTTTTTACCGCTGCGAATGGCCGGCACGAGATAGGCGAGCGACTTGCCGACACCCGTGCCGGCTTCCACGATGGTGTGCAGGCCTTCCAAGATGCCGCGTTCGATGGATTGCGCCATCTGCAGCTGCCCGGGACGTGGTTCGTATCCATCCAGCGTCCGTGCAAACGGGCCCCCGGAGCCGAAAATTTCCTCGAGGTTAACGGTCAACGGCCGGCGGTTCGTACTCGGCTTGCAGCTCGCGTCCCGCAGCGTCGACGACGACCGGTGCGACGCGACGCGGCGGAACGTAGAGCGCATAGGTTAATACGAATCCGGCGACGAGTCCGGCGACGTGAGCTTGCCACGCGATCGCCGGCACGGTAAACGTGATGATGAGGTTGATGACGAGGATGCCGATGTTGGCGCGCACCAGATCCATTCCGGGCTTTCCAAGCTTCAGCCCGATGGCGAATAGAGCGCCAAAGAGTCCGAAAATCGCGCCGCTGGCACCAACGGTCGGCACCATGGGAGCGCTTAGGTAAACGACCGCCAGTCCCGAGGCAACCAACGAAAACATGTAGACGATCAGCATCCGCCACGAACCCATCGCCCACTCGATGAAGCGCCCCAGGAACCACAGCGACAGCATGTTGACGGCGATGTGAATTAAGCCGCCGTGCAAGAACGCCCCGGTGAGTATGCGCCACCACTGGCCGTACTGCAGAACAAAGGCCGGAATAATCGCACCCTTCAAGAGGACGCGCTCCATTCCGGTGTTATCGCCTCCGAAGCCGCTCAGCAGCGCCGATCCGCCGACACTAATCTCCCACAGGTAACCGATGACGTTGAGCGCGATGAGAAAGCGCGTGATCACGCGATCATCACCGTGCGTGCCAGCTCGAGCGATATAGCATGGCGGTGACCGTCGACTTCTATGGTAATGGGGCCCCCCAGCGGTGCCTTGTCGAGAACCTGCAGACGCGCTCCGGGGCGCAACCCCACTTGCGCGAGGTAGCGCAGTATCTCCGGCATCTGCTCGGTGACGCCCGAGACCGTAACTTTCGACCCCGGCTCGACTTGTGCCAACGGAACGCCGTTGCGCACCGGTTCGGTGAGGTCTTTGGGTGGAATGGGATGTCCGTGCGGGCAGGTCTGCGGATCGCCGAGCGCCTCGACGAGCCTTTCTTCGACGCGATCCGTGATGGCGTGCTCGAGGATGCAGGCTTCAGCATAGACCTCATCCCATGGCATGCCCAGCATGTCGGTGAGCAGGCGTTCCGCCAAACGGTTGCGGCGCACGACGCCGACGGCCACTTCCAGACCCTTGCGTGTCAGACGAATATCGCCGCGGATCTCGTGCTCGACGAAGCCGTCGTTCACAAGCTTCTTGAGCATCCCCGAGACCGAAGCCGGCGCGACCCCGAGTTCGGTCGCCAAAGCAGAGGTCGTCACGCCTGGTCCCTCGCGCTCCAGGCGATAGACTGCCTTCATATACATTTCAAAAGACTCGGCAAAATGCGAGTGCGAGTGTCCCGGCATACCTGCTTTAACTTCGCCCTTGCGGCTGAAGTTCCGCAACGGCCGCCGCCAGTTGTGCGGCCATGCGGCTCTTCTGGCCGGAATCGGCAAAGGAGGCTTCGATAGCATTGCCCACATAGCGCGCCAGAGCTGAGCCACCGGCCACCCGCTCGACCTCGGCATACTCGCTCTCGAGCGACGTCCCAAAGAGGGCCGGGTCATCGGCGTCGATGGTGACGACACATCCCGCGCGGTCAAAGTCGACATAGGGATGCGGGCGTTCCGCCAGTGCCGCGCCGGTCAGCCGGTTCGAGGTCGGACAAATCTCCAAAGCAATCCGCCGCTCCGCTAGCATCTCCACGACGCCGCGATCTTCCAATGCGCGAATGCCGTGGCCGATTCGCTCGGCTCCCAGCAGTTCCACCGCGTCGCGAACGCTGTGGTGGCCATCGGCCTCGCCGGCGTGCGCGACGCGATGCAGCCCTTGCGCTCGCGCGAAGGCGAAGACGCCGGCAAAATCGCGCGCCGGAAACCGCGCCTCGTCGCCGCCCAGCGAAATGCCGATGACGTCAAGGTCGCTCATGCCGGCGACGGTTCGTGTCGTTTGCATGGCGGATTCGGCGCCGAAATTACGCGTTACGTCGGCCAAGAGGTTGAACGTAGCATTGGGCCGCGCCGCGCGCAGCTCGGATACGACCGCTTCCATCGTCGCGCGTACGTCGAGCTGCGGGTTGAAGAATGTCCATACGGACGGCGAGATAAAGAGTTCGCCGTAAACCACACCCTGCGCGAGCGCATCTTGCACGAACTCGCGGGCGAGGCGGGCGTAGTCTTGCGGATCTTGCAGCGAGCGGCTGACCGCAGCAAAGAGAAAGAGAAACTCCCGAAAGTCTTTGAAGCGATACGGATCGGCGGAATCGACCGGCTCGCTCGGATTTTCGGGTGCCGGCCCGCGGTGGTAGCGCAGCGGCACGCCGTGCTTACCGGCAAGCTCCACGAAGCTCTGCGGGCGCAGCGTCCCCTCGAGATGGCAGTGGAGATGAATCTTCGGCACGCGCGACGCAAGCAAGCCTAACGGCATACATTCGCTTTCGGCAGGTGGGAAAGGGTACCCGTCGTAAAACTACCGGTCCCGTCGCGGGGTGGAGCAGTCCGGTAGCTCGTCGGGCTCATAACCCGAAGGTCGGTGGTTCAAATCCACCCCCCGCAACCAACTCAGGCAGGTCCGTATTTCGCGGACCTGCTTTTAATAGCGCGACCCAAAGGAGCACCCAATGCGCATCAAACGCCGCGGCTCGCACAATCGGCGATTGTTTTAAGCGCTGGTTTGATTGCCTTTGCGGCGGGATGCAACGGGGCTCAAACGGCCACCACTCAAACGCCGGCATCTCCGGCCGATGGCAGCGCGCTCGAAAACGCGCGCGGTCCCGAATGTGAAGGCTGCGAGATGACGCCATTGATCGCGTCGGCCGTCGCGCCGGCC
>DATAPM010000092.1:0-2451 GCA_036265225.1 Vulcanimicrobiaceae bacterium | reverse complement strand
AATCATAAGGCATACGACATACGTTCAGCTTACAAAAGTAAACACCAGACAACATCCGATATAACATAGAGAGCAGCGTTACGAAGACGAAGAGTATCTCGTCGATATAGTGAGTCATGCAGCCGACCAGTGCAGTTTAGCGTGCGCCGATTGCGCCCGGGCGATGGCATCGTCGCCGACCGGCCCGTCTACCAGCATCGTGAAGTGTCCCATCTTGCGCCGTCTCACGGCGTGGCGCTTGCCGTAGACGTGCAATACGATCGCCGGGTCGCCGAGCAACTCTTCTACGCCGTCGAGGTGGTCGCCGGTGCCGTCGCCGAGGATGTTGAGCATGACGGCATTCGTCAACAGCCGCGGCGGCGAGAGCGGCAGGCCACAAATCGCTCGCACGTGTTGCTCGTACTGCGAGCAGGGCGTGACGTCGATCGTATAGTGCCCGCTGTTGTGCGGGCGCGGCGCGATTTCGTTGACCAGCAGTTCGCCCTCGCTGGAGAGAAAGAACTCGACGCAATACGTTCCGACGATTGCTAGACGATGCCCGACGGTGGCGGCCATGCGCTGCGCCCGTTCTGCCGTCGCGTCATCGACGCGCGCCGGAGCGACGGTCATCGCCAAAATGCCCCGATCGTGGGTGTTTTCGGCTACTGGGTAGGCGACGATCTCGTCTAGGGCGTTGCGCGTCGAGATGACGCTGAGCTCGCACGCGAGTTCGACGCGCCGCTCCCAAATCAACTCTGCTCCCTGCGCCGCCGTCAACGCGGCGCGCGCTTCGGCAAGCGACGACACCGGCCACTGACCCTTGCCGTCGTAGCCTCCGGCGGCCGTTTTGAGAATCGCCGGGAAGCCAACCCGTCCGGCCGCCGATTCGAGATCCTCGAGATTCGCCACGCGCGCGAAGTCCGTCGTGGCCAAGCCGGCGTCGCGCAGAAACTCCTTCTCGCGCAGACGGTTCTGCGTAACCAGCAGGACGCTGCTCGACGGCGCAACCCGATGCGAGAGCGACTCGAGATGGCGCACCGACGCAATATCGATGTTTTCGAACTCGTAGGTTATGACGTCGCTGCGCCGGCCGAGCTCCTCGATGGCGAGTAAGTCGCTGTACGCGGCAACGATCTGCTCGTCGGCGATCTGCCCGCACGGCGAATGCTCCTGCGGATCGAGCGTTAGCACGTGATAGCCCATGCGTTTCGCGTCGAGCGCAAACATGCGGCCGAGTTGGCCGCCTCCGATGACCCCGATCGTTTCAATGCGTTTCAATCCAAGACGCTGGAGGCGGCTGCGTCGTGCATGCGCGTCACGTAGGCGGCAAGCCGCTGGGCGACGCCGGAATCCTGGAGTGCAACGATACGTGCGGCGAAGAGCGCCGCATTGACCGCCCCGCCGATCGCCATCGCCGCCACCGGGACACCGGGCGGCATCTGTACGATGGAGAGCAACGAATCTAGGCCGCTTGCCTTTGAGTTCACGGGCACGCCGATCACCGGCACGAGCGTTTTCGCAGCCGTCATGCCGGGCAGGTGCGCGGCGCCGCCGGCACCGGCGATAATCGCAACGATACCGCGGCCGGCGGCGGAGGACGCGTACTCGAACATTTCGTCGGGCATGCGGTGCGCGGAAACCACGCGCACCTCAGATGGAATCTGCAGTTCGGCGAGCGTATCGCGCGCGGGCGACATCGTCTCCCAATCGGAGCGGCTGCCCATGATGATCCCAACCATCGGTGCTTTGCCTGCTTGCGCCATGCTCCAGCCCTTCGCTGCAACCGTGCCGGGTCATCCTGATCCGCGCCGGAGCAAGGCGGAGCCTCGCGGGGGCGGAGTCGAAGGAACGTTCTCGATGGCGCGCTTTCTTTTGGGCATCAATTATTGGCCGCGTCGCAGCGCCATGTACATGTGGGATCGCTTCGAAATCGACGAGATCGGCGAAGACATGGCGCGCATAAAAGCGCTCGGACTCGACGTCGTGCGCTTCTTCCTCATCTGGGAAGCTTTTCAGCCCGATCCAGGCCACATGAACGATACGACCTTGCGTCGATTCGACGCGCTTATGGAGCGCATCGACGCCGCCGGCCTTAGAGCGATGCCGACGCTCTTTTGCGGGCACATGAGCGGCGTTAACTGGCTGCCCCGGTGGACCCTCGAGCGCAATAGCACGAGCGGCCGCTTTAGAACCATCGCCGGCGGATCGATCGTCAACCGCTCCATCGGCGACTTCTACGCCAACCCCGAGTTGCTGCGCGCGCAAGTCTACTTCGCGCGGCGCGTCGGCGAACGGCTGCGCGATCACCCCGCCCTCTTTGCCTGGGACCTCGGTAACGAGTTCTCCAATCTTCGAATACCCAGCGGCGCGCGCGACGGCGCGCTGTGGAGCGAGCGTCTGAGCGAAACGCTGCTCGAAGCCTCGGGCGCAGGCACGACCGGCGGCATGCACGGTGAGGATCTCGAGCAAGAC
>DATAPM010000091.1:0-2096 GCA_036265225.1 Vulcanimicrobiaceae bacterium | reverse complement strand
TGGGTAACGATGCCGACGACGGGAACCGTCGAGTCGAGCAATGCGATCGGTCCGTGCTTCATCTCGCCGGCGGGATAGCCCTCAGCATGTATGTAGGAGATTTCTTTCAGTTTGAGCGCGCCCTCAAGAGCGGTCGGGAAGTTCACGTAGCGTCCGATGAAGAGCACGCTCTGCGCCTTGCGCAGCTCGCGCGCGACCTTACGAATCTCGTCGGACGTATTGAGCACCACGTCAACGGCCGCCGGCAGCAACTTGGTGCCGTGTCCGACCTCTCGCAGGCGCCGCTCGTCGGCGGTGCCGCGCAGTTTGGCGAGATAGAGTGCGAAGAGCGTCAGCGCCGTCACCTGCGAGACGTAGGTCTTGGTCGCCGCGACGCCGATTTCGGGGCCGCCGCGCGTAAAGAGCATCGCGTCCGCCAGCCGCGTCAGATGCGAACCGAGTACGTTGGAGATGCCTAAGACGCCGCATCCCGACTGGCGGGCAATGCGAACCGCTTCGATGGTGTCCGCAGTCTCGCCCGACTGCGACATCGCGATCACCAGCGTCGTCGGGTCGATTACCGGATCGCCGTAACGAAACTCGCTGGCTAGCTCCATTTCGACCGGGAGATGCACTAGCGAGCGCAGCAGGTACATGCCGATCAGGCCGGCGTGATATGCCGTACCGCAGCCGGTAATGGCGATCTTGCTGAGGTTGCGGAGCCGGTCGATTCCCAGCGCCTCGAGCTCGCCGCCCAAATGCACGTCGCCATCCTCATCGACGCGTCCGGCCAGCGTCTCTTTGATGACGTTGGGCTGCTCGAAGATCTCCTTGAGCATGAAGTGTTTGAAGCCGCTCTTCTCGGCCGCACCGGGGTCCCAAGAGATGGCGATCGGCTCGCGCTCGACGCGCGCACCATTGTAATCGGTCAGGCGGTATCCGTCGCGCCCGACGACGGCAATCTCGCCCTCTTGAATGATGATCTCGCGCCGGGTGTAGGGCAGAATCGCCGGCGTATCCGAGGCGACGTACATTTCGCCTTCGCCGATGCCGAGCACCAGCGGACTGGCACCGTTGCGGGCAAAGACCAGATGATCGGGATCGTCGCTCGAGATTACGCCCAGCGCATAGGCGCCTCGCACGTCGTGCAGGGTGCGGCGCACCGCCGCTTCCAAATCGCCGTCGTAGTGCATCTCGATCAGGTGCGCCAAGACTTCGGTGTCGGTCTCGCTGCTGAAAACGTGGCCCATCTCGCTCAGGCGCGCGCGCAACCCGGCATAGTTTTCGATGATGCCGTTGTGCACGACGGCAATGCGCCCTTGGCAGTCGCGATGCGGATGGGCGTTGGCATCGGAGGGCCTGCCGTGAGTCGCCCAACGCGTATGCCCGACGCCGACCATGCCGGCCAGCGCCTCACCGTTGCTCAGACGCTCGGCGAGCCTAGAGAGCTTCCCCTCGGCTTTGGTGCCGGCGAGCGCTCCGTTTTCGTCGATGACCGCGATCCCGGCGCTATCGTAGCCGCGATACTCTAAGCGCTGAAGCGCGTCCAGGATGATCGGAACGCTGTCGCGCCGCCCGATATAACCGACGATTCCACACATGGCCGAAACCCTTTGCTACTTGATTCCCTCGCGCGTGCGCCGATAGGCGACCTTGCCTTCGGCGATCTCGTCGAGGGCGATCGAAACCGGCTTATTGGGGTTGATTCCCTCGTGGTCGACCAGCGGCTCGCTGGCAAAATATTCACGGCGGTCCGTCGCAGGAAGCTGCTGAACGCGAATCCAGTTGTTGAGCTGCCGCGCGCGTTTGGTCACCACGTTGACCAGACTAAACTTCGAGTCGGCATGCTCGAGGAGGACGTCTAGATCGCCGAAAACCGATTTGCTCACGATAGTTGGTACCGTTCTTTCTTGTTGGCTACTCTGTTCTTATGACGACTGGACGCGCCGAATCGAGTCGTCGGGGTAACGATGGATGCGAAAGCGCTCCGCCTGCAGGATTGATTCGAGGTCGCGCACCGCCTGCTCGGGCCGTCCCTGTTCGTTGACTACGATATAATCGAAGCTCCGAATGTACTGCATCTCGCGATTCGCGATCTCCAGGCGCTCGGCGATCTC
>DATAPM010000090.1:0-7823 GCA_036265225.1 Vulcanimicrobiaceae bacterium | reverse complement strand
CACGCGCGCACCGCGGCGCGCAGCGCGTTATCGAGATCCCAGGTAAGATCGGCGACGTCTTCCAGCCCGACCGAGAGCCGCACCGACTCGGGCTCGACGCCCGCCCTGCGCAGTTCGTCGTCGGAGAGCTGCGAGTGGGTTGTCGAAGCCGGATGGATCACCAGGCTCTTGGAGTCGCCGACGTTGGCCAAGTGACTCCACAGCTGCAGCGTATCGATGAAACGGCGCCCGGCCTCGCGGCCGCCGCGCAGACCGAAGGTAAAGATCGATCCCATCTGCGGTTCGCGCACCCACGCCACCTCGGCGCGCTTCTTCAAGAAGGCGATGACCGCGGCAGCGTTCTCCACGTGACGCTCCATGCGCAGCGGTAAGGTCTCCAACCCTAGAAGCAACAGCCACGCATCCATGGGCGACATCTGCGCGCCGACGTCGCGCAAAACTTCGGCGCGCGCCCGCATCAAAAACGCGTACTCGCCGAACGTTTCGGTGAAGACTTTTTGTTGATAGCCGGGGCTGGGCTGGGAGAGCAGCGGAAAGCGTCCGCTCCCCCACGGAAACTTTCCCGATTCCACCATCACGCCGCCGATAGCCGTTCCGTGTCCGTTAAGAAACTTGGTCGCGGAATGAACCACGATGTCGGCGCCCCGTTCCATGGGGCGGCACAGATACGGTGTCGCGAAGGTATTGTCGATTACCAGCGGTATGCCGCAGCCGTGTGCCAGCTCCGCTAGGGCGCCGATATCGGCGACGATGCCCGACGGATTACCGACCGTCTCCGCAAAAAGAAAGCGCGTCTGCGGGCCGATCGCTTCCCGCATCGCGCCAAAATCGTCGACGGGAACGAAGGTCGTTTCAATGCCCATCCGTTTGATGGTGACGCTGAGCTGGGTGATCGTTCCGCCGTAGACGCTCTGCGTGCAGACGATGTGGTCGCCGGCCTGTGCTAACGCCAGGACCGTACAGAGCTGCGCGGCGAGCCCGCTGGAGAAGGCTACGGCGCCCAGGCCGCCTTCGAGGCTGGCCATCCGTTCCTCGAACGCGGCAACCGTTGGATTGCTGATGCGGCTGTAGATGTGGCCGTAGCTGCGCAACGCGAAGAGCTCGGCCGCCTCTTCGGTCGAGCCGAAGACGTAGGCCGCGGTCTGATAAATCGGCACGGCGCGCGCCCCCGTCGCCGGATCGGGTGGCGTCCCGGCGTGAAGGGCGCGCGTGGCAAAGCCAAAGGCTCGGTCGTCATACATCTCAGAGGGTCCCACGCGTACTTCGCGCTATAATGGGCTTATCATGGGGATGACACTTACCGAAAAAATTCTCGCGCGGCACGCCGGAGTCGAAAGCGTCGAACCCGGCCAGATCATTAACGCGAAGGCCGACCTCGTGTTGGCTAACGAGCTCTCCGCCGCGGTCGCCATCGGCGTGATGCGCGGCATGAAGGGCGCCAAGCGCGTCTTCGATCCAGGTAAGATCGCGTTGGTCGAAGATCACTTCGTACCGGCCAAGGACGCGCAGTCCGCCAAGCTTGCCAAGCTTATGAAAGATTTCGCTAGAGAACAAAATATCGAGCACTTTTTCGACGTCGGACGCGGCGGCATCGAGCACGTCGTGCTTCCGGAAGAAGGTCTGGTCGCACCGGGCGAGTTGATCGTCGGCGGCGATTCGCATACCTGCACGTACGGCGCGTTCGGAGCCTTTGCAACGGGGATGGGCTCGACCGACATCGCCGCGGCCTTCGTGCTCGGCGAAGTCTGGATTAAGGTTCCGGGCTCGATCAAGATCGTCTACAGCGGAACGCCGGGGAAGATGGTCTTCGCCAAAGACATCATGCTGCGCACGGTCGGCGAGCTGGGCATCGACGGAGCGACCTACCGCGCCATCGAATATCATGGCACGACGGTTGACCAACTCCCCATCACCGGACGCATCACTATGGCCAACATGGCGATCGAAGCCGGAGCGAAGAACGGCATCTTCCACGCCGACGAAAAAACGATCGCCTACGTTAAGGAGCGCACCGATCGCCCGTTCATCGTCGAGCGTGCCGATCCCGACGCGGTCTACGAGCGAACGATCGCCATAGACATCTCCGACCTCGAACCGCAAGTCGCTTGCCCGCACACGCCCGACAACGTTCACCCGATCTCCGACGTGGTGCGCGAAGATCTTCCGGTCGACCAAGTCTTCATAGGCTCGTGTACCAACGGCTACATTGACGACCTCCGCATTGTCGCCAAGATTCTTGAAGGTAAGCGCATCGCGTCGAATCTGCGCGTGATCGTCAATCCGGGTTCTCAGAAAGTCTGGATGCAAGCTGCGCAGGAAGGCGTACTTACCACCTTGGCTGCGGCCGGCTGTGCCGTCAACACGCCGGGCTGCGGTGCCTGCTTCGGCGGTCACATGGGCACGCTGGGCGACGGCGAGCGCGCGATCTCGACGACCAACCGCAACTACGTCGGCCGCATGGGGTCGCCGAAGGCAGAAATCTATCTTGCCTCGCCGGCAACGTGCGCCGCCTCGGCGATCACCGGCCGCATCACCGACCCGCGAACCGTCGCGGACTCCGTCACCTTGAGCCCGTCGAAGAGCGACGAAGAAGCCCACCGTCAAAAAGCCATCAGCCTGCTATAGCCTGTCGAAGGATCAACCTTGGAATCGAAACTGCGCGGAAACGCCCATAAATACGGAAAGAACGTCGACACCGACGTCATCATCCCCGGTAAATACTGCAACATCATCGATCAAGCAGAGTTGGGGCGGCACGCGCTCGAGGGACTCGATCCGGAGTTCACGGCGCGCATGAAGCCCGGCGACATCATCGTTGCCGAGACCAACTTCGGCTGCGGCTCCAGCCGTGAGGTCGCGCCGATTGCCATCAAAGGATCGGGTACGTCGGCGGTCATCGCCAAGAGTTTCGCGCGGATCTTTTACCGCAACGCGCTCAACATTGGCTTACCGATCTTCGAGTCGGCCGAAGCCGTCGACGGCATCGAGGCCGGCGACGAGATCGAACTCGAACCGGCTAGCGGCGTCATCCGCAACATTACGAAAGGCACGACCTATCGCTCCGCCGAGTTTCCGCCGTTCATGCGCGCGCTAATCGACGCCGGCGGCCTCGTTCCGTACGTCGAGCGCCGCCTAGCCGAGACTCCGCAAGCTTAGAACGAAGAGCCTTAGGGCGGAGTGTAGCCGCCTTGCGATGGTACTCCGCCGGGTGACGGGTTGACGTTCTCGATCCAGTTCGTTTTCGCGCGATAGGATGCGGTGAAGGGAACCTCACCCTTGGGCGAGGTCATCTCCCCGATCATATCGGTCGTGCCGTCGAGTTTGCCTTCCATCAGCAGAGTCGTACCGTTGGGCAGCGTGACGAGTAGCCGAATCTGCTGACCGTCGAGCGATCCCGCCAGCGGATACTTCGTCTTGCCGTCGACGTACGTGCCGCTAAGTTGATCGCCGGTCTGCGTCAGCAAGAAGTGCGTGTAGTCGGTCGTGTTGGAATGCTGAATCGCGACCTCCCAAACGCCCTCGATGCCTTTACGCGCGGGTGGCGGCGGTGGCGTCGGATGTGCGTTAGGCGACGCCTTGGTAAGCGGGAACGCCGTCGAGGGCGTCGTGCTCGGCACGGGCGCCGCGGGTGGCGGCGTGACCGGTGCGCCGATCGGCGGCGGCGTCGGTGGGGGCGTTGCCGCGGCGGCAGCAAGGCGCGCGCCGGGCGTAGAGATCATCAGTCCGGCTGCGGCCGCGACGCCGGCGGAGGCAGCTAAAAGTACTAGGGGCTTCACCCCCGCAGGCTTCTTGGAGGAGCGCAAGGGCCTCCTTTTGACACCCCTGATATAATGCAGAAGTTGTGAAGGTCAAAATTCATCCTAAGTGGTTCCCGGAGGCCCGGGTCCACTGCGCTTGCGGCAACACCTTCGTCACGGGGTCGACGCTGTCGGAAATCGCCGTCGAAATTTGCTCGGCGTGCCATCCGCTCTTTACGGGTCAGCAGAAACTCGTCGACACCGCCGGACGCGTGGATAAGTTTAATCAGCGCTCGGCCGCCGCACGACGCAAGCAGGAGGAGGCCGCCGCGCGTAAGGTCGCGCGCGAGGCGAAGAAAGCGGCCGCCGAAGTCTGAACGCGCGCCTAGAGTCGATGGCCCGGCGTTTCGACGAGATCGAGGCGCAGTTGGCCAACCCGACCGGCACGTTCGACCAGTCACGCTATACCGCGCTCGTTAAGGAGCGCGCGCAACTCGAACCCCCCGTACAAACCTTTCGCCGGCTTGCCGCCACGCTCGCTGAAATTTCGGCTAATGAAGCGCTTGCCCGCTCGGACGATGCCGAAATGCGTGAGCTCGCTGAAGAAGAGAACAAGCA
Source organism: Vulcanimicrobiaceae bacterium (assembly GCA_036265225.1). GTDB lineage: Bacteria > Vulcanimicrobiota > Vulcanimicrobiia > Vulcanimicrobiales > Vulcanimicrobiaceae > Cybelea. Next base: position 3,468 of record DATAPM010000090.1, on the reverse strand, counting down.
GTTGCGCGAGCGCGTGACTGCGTTACGGACCGAGCTCAACGAGCTGATGGCCCCAAGCGATCCCAACGATTCGCGGGATGTGTTCGTCGAAGTCCGCGCCGGTACGGGCGGCGACGAAGCGGCAATCTTTGCAGGGGACCTCGCCCGCATGTACATGCGCTTTGCCGAGAACGCCGGTATGCGGGCCGACCTCGTCTCCGAGAGCCCCAGTGAGGCGGGTGGTTATAAGGAGATCGTTTTCAGCATTAAAAACGGCGAACCGTACCGCTTTCTCAAGCACGAATCGGGGGTTCATCGCGTGCAGCGCGTGCCGGCGACCGAGGCGCAGGGCCGCATTCACACGAGCACGGCGACGGTTGCCGTTCTGCCCGAGATCGACGAAGACGTCGAAGTCGAGATCAAACCCGGTGAGCTTCAGATCGACACCTACAAAGCTTCGGGTGCGGGCGGACAGTACGTCAACAAGACCGAGTCGGCCATCCGTATCACGCACGTACCGTCAGGCATCGTGGTGGCCTCGCAGCAAGAACGGTCGCAACAACAAAATCGCGAGAAGGCAATGCAGATGCTCCGGGCCACGCTGTACGACCGCAAGCGCCGCGAGCAGGAAGAGGCCGTAGACTCGCTGCGGCGTTCGCAAGTCGGAAGCGGCGAGCGCTCGGAGAAAATTCGAACCTATAACTTTCCGCAAGATCGCGTAACCGACCACCGGATCAACCGCAGCTTCGGAAACATCCGCGGCATCATGGACGGCAACCTCGCTCCGATCGCGCAAGAACTCATCGCCGACGAGCGCGCCCGGTTACTGGCCGGTGAACCGGCGTGACCATCTCCGACGCGCTCGCTCGCGGAACCGGTCTGCTCGAGGATTCGAGCGAATCGCCGCGCGCGGATGCGCTCTTGCTGCTCGAGCGCGTCCTCGAGCGCCCGCGATCTTGGATCGTGGCTCACGCCGGCGACTCCAGCGCCGCGCGCGATGCCGCGCAGTTTTTCGACTTGTGCCGGCGCCGCGCTGCGGGAAGACCGCTCGCCTACCTGCTGGGGAGCGCCGGATTCTACGGCCGTGAGTTTATCGTTGACGAGTCGGTGCTCGTCCCGCGCCCCGAGACCGAGCACCTCGTGGACGACGCGATCGCCTTCATCAAGGAGATGCCGCGCGACCGCCTGGCTGCCGTGCTCGATCTCGGCACCGGCAGCGGCGCGATCGCCTGTACGATCGCTGCCGAAACGCGGGCGCGCGTCGACGCGGTCGATATTTCCTCCGCCGCGCTGGAGGTTGCGCGCGAGAACGCTCGTCGCTTAGACGTCGCCGAACGCTGCCGGTTTATCTCCGGCGATTTAACCGCACTCGTAAAAACCGGGCGCTATGACGTCGTCATCGCGAACCTGCCGTACATGCCTACCCGCGACATTCCGAACGAACCTGACCCGCTCTCGTTCGAGCCGCGCCTTGCCCTCGACGGCGGCCCCGACGGGCTCGTGCTCTACGACCGGCTCTTACCGGCGCTCCCGGAGATCCTTAACCGGCACGCGCTGGTGTTGCTCGAAGCGGCTCCCCCAACGATCGTCGCGTTATCGCGGCTTGCTGCCACGACCCTTAAAGAGTTCGTAATCGAGGTGCGTTCCGACTACGCGGGTTTGGAGCGCTACGTCCGGGCGTCGGGTCGACCCCCAAAAGGTCTAACAAAAGCGCTAGGAGAACGGTAACTGCCCCAGATGGCGAAGTATATATTCTTCACCGGGGGCGTCGTAAGTTCGCTCGGCAAAGGCATCACGGCAGCTTCGCTCGGACGACTCCTAAAGTCGCGCGGACTTAGCGTTTCCATCCAGAAACTCGACCCCTACATCAACTGCGACGCCGGCACGATGAACCCATATCAGCATGGCGAGGTTTTCGTTACCGAAGACGGCGCAGAGACCGATCTCGATCTGGGGCATTACGAGCGTTTCATCGACGAAAACTTAACGCGCGCGAACAACGTCACGACCGGGCAAATCTACAACTCGGTAATCGAGAAAGAGCGCCGCGGAGATTATCTCGGGGCAACCGTGCAGGTCATCCCGCATATCACCAACGAGATCAAGTCGCATATCAAACGGGTCGCCGAAGCCAGCCGCACCGAGGTCTGCATCGTCGAAGTCGGCGGAACGGTCGGCGATATTGAGTCGTTGCCGTTCTTAGAAGCGATCCGTCAGATGCGGTACGACGTCGGTGACGAGAACGTGATGTACGTGCACCTGACGCTGGTGCCGCACCTGGGCGCCGCCGACGAGCTCAAGACCAAGCCGACGCAGCACTCGGTGCGCGAGCTGCGCGGCATCGGTATCTCGCCCGATGCCATCGTCTGCCGCACGCAGTCGGCCTTACCGATGCCGCTGGAGCTCAAGGAGAAGATCGCGCTTTTCTGCGACGTTCCGCCGAGCGCGGTAGTGCAAAACGGCGACGCGCGCACGATCTACCAAGTTCCGCTCAACCTGGAAGCGGAGGGCCTCGCACAGGCAGCAATTCGCAAGCTCAACCTCCCGGCCGCCGCGCCGAAACTCGACGACTGGGTCGGCATTGCCGAGCGCATCCTGCATCCGCGACGCCAAGTCACTATTGCGCTCGTCGGCAAGTACGTCGAACTCAAAGACGCATACATTTCAATCAACGAGGCGCTGCACCACTCGGGCGTCTTCCATCATGCCTCGGTCGAAATCCGGCGCATCGACTCCGAGCTTATCGAGAACGAAGGCGTGGACGTTCTGCGCGGCGCGCACGGCGTGGTCGTGGCGCCGGGCTTCGGCGCGCGCGGCGTGAAGGGCAAGCTGCGCGCCATCCAGCACGTCCGCGAGCGCAAGATTCCGTTTCTGGGCATCTGCTACGGCATGCAGCTGGCCTGCGTCGAGTTCGCGCGAAACGTCTGCGGCCTCCCCGAGGCCATGACGAGCGAGGTCGACGAGACCAGCGCCGATCCGGTTATCGACTTCATGCCCGATCAGCGCAATCTCGAGATGTACGGCGGAACGATGCGCTTGGGCACTTATGCCTGCACGCTGCAGGAGGGTAGCCTCGCGGCGCGGGCCTACGGCGAGCTCGAAATCAGCGAGCGCCACCGCCATCGTTACGAGTTTAATAATCGTTATCGTCCGATCTTCGAAGAGCACGGCATGCGCTTTACCGGACATCACTCGGTCGGCAAGACGCGCCTGGTCGAAGTCGTCGAGCTTCCCGCCGACATGCATCCGTGGTTCGTCGCCACGCAGGCGCATCCGGAGTTTCGCTCGCGACCCGACCGGCCGGCGCCGCTCTACCGTGACTTTATAGGTGCGGCTCTCGCCCACGAAGAGCGTATGGAGAGCCGTTCCGAAGTCGTCGAGGCGGCCACCTGGACGCAGGCCTAGTTACCGCCGTCGTTCTAACCCGCGACGAAGAACGCAATCTGCCGCGTGCCCTAACCAGCCTCCCGCGCGGGATGCAGATCCTCG
>DATAPM010000089.1:0-7885 GCA_036265225.1 Vulcanimicrobiaceae bacterium | reverse complement strand
TCGCCTCGGCCACCGGGGATGCCGAAGCGCAAGAAGTTGCGGTGCGCGCGCTGCGAGACGCCGTGACGGAGGGCGACGACGCGGCAGATGCGGTCGCGAGTCTAGCGGAGGCACGGGTAGAGCTCACCTACGGCCGACTCGCCCAAGCGTTCGACGCAGCGCACGCGGCGTTGCGCGGAAGCCGCGCAGCCGCAGACGAGCCCGGCACCGTACGCGCGCTCTGCTTTTTGGCCAAAGTGGAGGGTTACCGAGGCAATCTCAAGTCGGCGACCGCACTCTTCGACCAAGCCGCACAGGTTGCGGCGTTGGCCGCCGATCCCACTTTAGAGCTTCTGGCGCTGGGCAGCGGCTGGGTTGTCGCGTATCAACACCGCGACATGGCGCGCGGTCGCGCCCTCGCCGAACGCTCCGTGAGCGTTGCCGTCAAGATGGGCGACCGCCCAAGTGAGGCGCAGGCCTTCGGCCGCCTAGGCATCTCGCTGCTCGCGTCCGACGCGCAAATCGCGGACGCCCGACGTTATTTCGCCGCCGCCGTGCGTACCTATGAAGAGAGCGGCGACAAAATCGGAACCGCCGCGCAGGCGATGAACCAATCCGTGCTGGAAGCGCGAATCGGCTTCTTCGATCGCGCCGTCGCCGCGACGGAAAAGGCGCTGCGTCTTTTCGAGGAAGCCGTAGATGTGCGCGGACGTCTCGGCGCGCTCGCCAACCTTATTTATCTGCGCGCCTGCGCTGCCGACGTACGCGGTGCACACGACGCCGCCGATCGCGCGCTCGACGACGTGCGGCTGCATGGATTCGGGCTGCTCGAGGCCTCGGTTTTAGAAAACCTGGCGTTCGCCGAAGGGTCGGTCGGGAATTTCGATCGCGCGATCGAGCTGGCCGAAACATCCTTTGAGGTGCGCTCGCGGTCGGAATCGATGGTTTGGTCGAGTAAGACCCTCGCCGACGTTGCGATCTGGTACGCGAATCGCGGGAAGCTCGATTCGGCGCTCGACGCAGTTACACGCCTTCTCGCCGACGACGATGCCATCGTCCGCGGTGCCGACTGGCCGTCCTACTGCTACTGGGCTGCAGCACAAGTCTTGCACTTCGCCGGCAGGGCCGGCGAAGCGGCGCGCCCGCTCGCCAAGGCCAATCGGCTCATGCGCGAAAGCGCCGCCAACTTGGAACCCGAAGATCGCGCGCAGTTCCTCGGGCTTCCTTTCCACGTTGATTTGCGCGGCGCGGTCGAGAGCGGCGCCTGGCCCGATCCGCCGCGCTAACTTTAGGCCGTATTTTACTCGGAGCGGTGTCGGCACGTCCCAGCGCGAATGCCGTCACGAACAAAACCGGAGGTAAAACCATCTATGCTTCCTCTGCCAACTAAGGCCGCCGCAATGGCGGCGGCCGTAGCGTGCTGTCTCGCAGCGGTCCAACCGGCGCGGGCGAGCGGCACGCTCAACATTCACCATCAGAACGGCAGCATCAACACGTACCGTGACGTCGAAATCAAAGTTTTGTCGGGCGCGCTATTCGTGACGTCCGACGACGGTGACGGAACGCTGGTCGTCAGCAACGCAGCGTGCTCATATCAAGGGAAGATCATCGTCTGTCTACCGACGGCGGTAGCCGTCGTGCAAGGCGGCTCGAGCCATGCCCTCGACCTCAAGAGCGGTACGATCTATGTAAATTACACCGACAGCGATCAGGCTATGTCACGCTCGACGACCAAACTGCCCGCCCGCAACATCATGCTGGCATTTTCGACGAAAAGAGGCACGTCGGTTACGCTGACCGGCCGCATCGACCAGGTGATAAAGCAATGAAGAAGCTGGCCTTTTTTCTCGCGATCGCATTTGCATTTCAAGTCTGCGCGGCGGCCGACGCGCGTGGCGGTCGCGGCGGCGGCGGTGGCGGCATGCGCGGGGGCGGCGGCGGCATGCGCGGCGGCGGCGGCGGCATGCGCGGCGGCGGTGGTGGCGGCGGCTATCGGGGCAGCTCCGGCGGAAGTCGCGGTGGTGGCGGCTTCAATTTAGGTTCGGACTTCCAAGGTGGCGGAGGGGGCGCGATGCAGCGGCCCGGCGTCGCCCAGCGACCCAGCAATATTGGCGGCGCTGGCGGAATCGGCGGTGCCGGCGGGGCCGGCGATATCGGAGGAGCGGGGCGGCCGGGCGGCGCCAACGGCCCCGGCAGCGGCAACGGCCCCGGTAATGGCAACGGGAATGGCAACGGCAACCGTCCTGGTAACGGTAATGGTAACGGCAACGGCAATGGTAACGGCAACGGCAACCGTCCCGGCAACGGTAATGGCAACGGCAACCGTCCCGGCAACGGTAACACCAATGTCGGCAACGGAAACACGATCATCAACAACCCGGTGGTCGGCGGCGGGGGCTATTATGGCTGGAACGGCGGCATGCCATGGTATCCGGCGCCTTACTACTATGGTGGCGGCTTCTGGGGCGCGTGGACGATCGGTCTCACCTCGGCGGCGGTCTATGGCTCGATCGTCGACGATGAAGACGACGTGACCTACAACTCCTACGAAGTCCAGCAAGGCACGCCGGGCGCTACGTTTCTTACGCAGTACCAGCTGGTACAGGTAAAGTGCGGACCACCGGGTCTCGTGGTCGTCTACGGTCCGGAGAACAGCGTCGTGTGCGCAAATCCGAATAGTTATGTCGGCGAAGGCACCTACCGTCTCGACACCGTTACGATGACGCTGATCGCAATCAGCTCGGCGCCGCATCCGACGGCCCCGACGACGGGAACCCCGCCGGCTCCCGCACCGGCCAACCCAGCTCCACCCCGCTAGCGCCGGCTCCTCGTTCAAGCAAATCGGGCGGCTCATGGCCGCTCGGTTTGCTTAGTCGCGCCTTTCTCAGGGTAAAGTGGCCGCATGACGGACGCGCTGGCCGCCCGCTACGTCATTGGCGCGATCGTCGTAATTCCCGTTGCGGCCGGCATCTGGCTAATGGCCTGGCATGCACAATCAGCGACGACGCAACGCCGAATTCGAGCTCAATACCGCCGCCTAGCTCGCGAACGCCTCGGCCGCGATTATCGCTCGTAGAGCCAGCGCATAATGCCCGCGCGCACGATCTCACGCTCGATCGTGTGGACGCGCACCATCAACGCCGCCTCTTCTTCCGCAGGCTCTACGCGTAACGGCTTGCGTGCGAGCACCGGACCGCGATCGGTGGAATTGGTTACGCGATGCACCGTCGCGCCGACCCATGGCGCCGACGACGCCAATGCATCGCGCACCGCGTACGCACCGCGAAAGGCGGTTGTTTGTGCACCGTCGGGAAAAATGACCTCATCGCGTTGCGGGTCGAGCGGAAGAAATGCCGGATGCAAGTTGACCAGCTCGGGGAACGTAGCCACGAAGGCGTCGGAGAGCAGATGCATCCAGCCCAGGAGCAGCACGAAATCGGGCGAATCGGCACGAGCCGCCCGGAGCAAACGCTCGTCATAGGCGCCGCGCGTTTCCGTTAAGCGATTCCACGCGACGGAGCGAACCGCGATGCCCGCTGTCTTTGCGCGCTGAATCGCGAACGCACGCTCGTCATTAACCAGAAGCCCCGCGATCTCCAACGGCAGATCCCCACGCTGCACCGCATCGACCACTGCCTGAAAGTTGCTCCCGTCGCCCGACGCCATAACCAGAACGCGGCGTTTGGCACGCGTCAATTTAGCTCGATCGAACTCCTCGGCCACGCGCGCTCCCGCGGCTTCTTCATAGTAACGCACGAGGCGCTCGTCGCCGACCGCGGGGATTAGAGCGCGAGCGTAGCCGCGTTCGCGCAGCAGGTCGAGCGCTCGCGACAAAAGCATCCGCCCGAGTTCCGTCTTTCGTTCCTCCGGCGCGACGCCGAACGGACCGAATATTCCGGTGTTGCGCTCGCGCGCGATTCCAGCGAGCCACGCATAGGTGAGACCCTTGGGATCGACGGTTGCAAATCCGACCGGTGCTCCGCCACGACGGGCGACGACGGTGATTCCGGCGTGAGCTTCCGAGCTCCATGCCCCCCCGAAGCATTCGTCGATCCATGCCAGCGTACGTTCGTCGGCCGGCCCGGCAGACGGGACTTCGATACCTGCGGGCACCGGCGCCGCCGGCCGATCTGCGAGGTCGACGACGAGATTGTAAAGCCGCGCCATCGCTAGTCGAAGAGTGGACGCAATACCGCGGCGCAATCTTCGAGAAACGCCACGTCCTCAGTTGAGAATGCGCCGGTACGATGGCTCTCGACGTCGAGCGCGCCAATAACTACGCCGCTTTCGGGCCCAAGGACGGGAACGATCGCCTCCGACCGCGTGGCATCGCTGCTCACGACGGTCATTCGAGTTCGTACGGCCTCACCACTGAGCCCCAGCGTCACGTCGAAGCGCGGATGCGCGGGGGGTTCGGAGCCCGTATAGCCGATCGCGCCGATCTCCTCGTCGCCGACGTCGTAGATGCCCACCCAGCGAAAGTCGCGAGCGCCGCGGACGATTTCCGCCGCGGCGCGGGCGCGATCTTCGCGCGGGGCCTCCGTATCGGCAACCACGGCGAGTGCCCGAACGACGGGATCGCTCACGAGTCGCCGCGCGCCGGGTGCACGATCACGCGCGGCTCGCCGGGACCCCTCGACTCGATCCAGCCCACGACTTTAGCGCCAGGTGCTGCCGCGAGCGCGGCCGGAGCCTCTGCGAGCGGAATGACAAGCGTAAAGCCGATGCCCATGTTCAAGACGCGATAGCGCTCTTCGACGGAAAGATTTCCCCGCTCCACCAGCTCGCGCATTATCGGCGGCACGTTCCAGCGCTGCTGTTCGAAGACGGCTTTGACATTCTCGGGGAGCGTTCGCGAAACGTTCTCGAGCAGTCCGCCGCCGGTGATATGGGACATGGCCGTTACCTGGGCCACCTTTTGAATGGCTCGAACCGCCTGATAGTACGAAGGGTGCTCCGCCAGCAGCGCGTCGGCGACGGTACCCCCGTCAAAGGCAGATCTCCATCGGTCGCGCGGAATCAGCGCGCGAGCAAGCGAGTAACCGTTGGTGTGCAGGCCGACCGCAGGAAGCCCGACGATCGCGTCGCCCGGCTCGGCTCGATTCAAGCGTGCCAACGCGGCCGTCGCAACGACCCCCACGATGGTGCCCGCCAAGTCGAAATGACCGGGCTGATAGAGTCCCGGCATCTCGGCCGTTTCGCCGCCAAGCAGCGCGCAGTCGTGCGCTCGACAGGCACGAGCACAGCCGAGTACGATCTCGGCCGCAACCGCCGGATCGAGCTTTCCGACCGCAAGATAGTCCAAAAAAAAGAGTGGCGTCGCGTCGCTCACCAAGATGTCGTTGACGCAGTGGTTGACGAGATCGGCCCCAACGGTATCGTAACGTTGCAGCTCGGCAGCGATGAGGATTTTCGTGCCGACGCCGTCGGTCGAGGCGACCAGCGCGCGTTCGGAGTCGCCCGGCAGGCGAAAGAGGCCGGCGAAACCACCGATTGCATCGATCTGTTCTGGGTGGCGCCAGCCGTCGAGAAGGCTCCGGTAGCGCGCCACACTCTCGTTACCGGCAGCGACGTCGACGCCGGCGCGGGCGTAGCTGTCGGGGGAGGGATTTCCCTCCTTACGAGGATTCTCACAGCGTTCCGCCATAGGCTGGCAGTAGTTCACCGTTCGAAAGGCTCACCATGCAAGTTCGTCTTATTAACGATGCGCCGCTCGCCTTAAGCGCCGGAGCACTCGTCGTGCCCTTTTTCTCGCAAAGCGATCTTGACGGCGTCGCGAAGGACGTCGACGCGAAAATCGGCGGAGTAATCGCCGAAGCGTTGCGAACCGGCGAAATTCGCGGCCGGCTCGCCGAACACGTTCTTATCTACGCCCCGGGAGAACCGTATCGCCGCGTCCTCGCGATCGGGTTGGGCGAGCGCAGCGCGTTCGAACCCTATCTGTTGGCTCGATACGCCGGTACCGCAGTGCGTTATCTGGGGCGCCGCAACGTCGAAGACATTGCCATCGTCCTTCCGGAGGAAGCGCGCGGACGTGAAGCCGCCTGCGCATCGTTCGTCGCGGAGGGCGCCATGACGGGAGCCTTCGATACGACCATCTATCAAGAGAAGCCCGATCGGCGGATCGCGACAAAAAACGTCGCGGTGCTCTCGACCGGTTTCGACGGAGCGCAGTTGGAGCGCGGTATCGCACGGGGCACGGCACTCGGCGAAGCAGTGAACCTGGCACGCCGGTTAGCGATCACTCCCGCCAACGATATGACGCCGACTCGCATGGCCGAAGAGGCCACCGCAATGGCGCAGCGCACCGGCCTCGAGATCGACGTTCTCGACGAAGACCGCGCCCGGCGCGAAGGCATGGGGTCGTTTCTTTCGGTTGCATCCGGAAGCGCGGAACCTCCTAAGTTCATCGTTATACGCTACAACGGCGATCCGGATAGCAAAGAGCTGCTGGCGCTCGTCGGCAAGGGCATTACGTTTGACACCGGCGGCATCTCCATCAAGCCGGCCGAGCGTATGGAAGATATGAAGTACGACATGTCCGGAGGTGCCGGTGTTATCGCGGCGATGTCGGCACTGGCGGCGATCAAGCCAAAGCTCAACGTCGTCGGGATCGTTCCCGCGACCGAGAACATGCCCGGAGGTAAGGCCACGAAGCCCGGCGACATCGTCAAAGCGATGAACGGTAAGACGATCGAGGTCATCAACACCGACGCCGAGGGCCGGCTGATTCTCGCCGACGCGCTGTGTTACGCCAATAAGCTCGGTGCGACGCGCATCGTCGATGCCGCGACGCTCACCGGAGCGTGCGTCATCGCGTTGGGGCATGCCAGCTCGGCAGCGATCACGAATAACGATGCGTTCGGCTCGGAGTTCCTCGCCGCAGCGAAACCGACCGGCGAACGCTACTGGCAGATGCCCTACTACGAAGACTACACCACGCAGATGAAGAGCGACATCGCGGATCTAAAGAACACCGGCGGCCGCGCCGCCGGCACGCTTACCGCGGCTGCCTTCTTGCGCGAGTTCGTCGACAAGACGCCGTGGGTGCATCTCGATATTGCCGGCACCGCATATCTGGATAACGAATCGGCCTGGCAGGCCAAAGGACCGACCGGCACGCCGGTACGGGCTTTTGTCGCCATAGCCGAAACGCTCGCCGGCAACCCGTCCCTAGGAGGCCGTGCGTCTGGTGAGGGCCACGGCAATGGCGCGCGCTCGGAGGAAGCGCGCGTGTGAAGACCCGCGACAGCGTCGAGAGCGCCCGCCCGTACGAACCCGAGAAGAATCCGGCAATCCGCCGCGTCACGGCGGGCGCGATCAAGCGCCGCAAAGGCAAGACGCTCTTCCCGATCGCCACGGCATACGACGCGCCGTTCGCTCAGTTCGTCGAAGCGGCCGGGATCGACGTTATCTTAGTCGGCGACAGCGTCGGCAACGTCGTCCTCGGCTACGATGAAACGACGCCCGTCACGGTGGAGAATATCGTTTATCATACGCAGGCCGTCACGCGCGGCTCGACTCGCGCGCACATCATGGCCGATATGCCTTTCGGCTCGTATCAAGTCAGTAACGAAGACGCCCTGCGCAACGCGATTCGGCTCGTAAAAGAGGGCGGCGCGTGTTCGGTCAAGCTGGAGGGCGGTCGCGACCAAGCCGAACGCATTCGAGCGATTACCGGCGCGGGAATTCCCGTCGTGGGACACATCGGCGTAACACCGCAGACCGCCGGTTTGGGACCAGGCTTTAAAATGCGAACTCACCGCGATCGGTTGATCGACGACGCGCGATCGGTCGAAGCAGCCGGCGCCTACGCCATCGTTTTGGAAGTCGTAGATTACGAGATCTCGCGAGAGATTACCGAGCTGCTCTCGATTCCGACGATCGGCATCGGCGCGGGGCCGCA
>DATAPM010000088.1:0-3325 GCA_036265225.1 Vulcanimicrobiaceae bacterium | reverse complement strand
CGAGCAAAACGGCGAGGACTTACCCGAAATCAGCAACTGGCGATGGAGTGAGGCGGACGCAACTGCGCCTGCCTCACTCCCGTAGAGCCTGTCGAACGGAGTCGATGAACTCAGATGGCTCGGAGGGTTTTGGGATAACGTCCTCGATGCCGTACATTTCCATAAAATCGCGTAGCATAGCGTTCATCGGTGATGCGGTGTAGAGCGCGACCGTCGTCGTGCGCGTTTGCGGGGCGATCCGGAGCGCCCGAACAAACTCGGGTCCGCTCATCGAGGGCATCGAGAGATCGAGAAGGATTAAGTCGGGTTGATGCTCGGCCGCACTCGACAGGCCTTCCGCGCCGTTCGTCGCCTCTATCGGCGTGTGACCGGCATGACGCAAGAGCGTGGTGACGAGAAGGCGCGTTGCGGCATCGTCGTCGACGATTAGAACGGTTGCCATCAGCCCTTTGGTGCGGGGAGATAAGACTCCACGGTCGCTACGAAGGTCCGGGGCTCGATTGGCTTTGCGACGTAACCGTCGAAGCCCGCTTCGGCAATTTGCTCGCGGTCATTCGGCATCGCCAAGGCCGTTACGGCGATGAGCGGAATTGAAGACGTTCGGGTATCACCCTTTAGGCAGCGCGCCAATTCATAGCCGTTAAGGCCCGGCATGAGGATGTCGCTAAGCACCAACGTAAACTTGCCGGTTTGCGCGGCCTCTAAGGCGGCAAGCCCGTCAGAAACGCCCTCGGCGTCATGGCGGAACGCGCGCAGAAGATAGAGCATAAGATCGAGATTGGCTCGATTGTCGTCAACGACGAGAATTCGGGCTGTCACTTGCATCAATGGTCGCGTGGCAGCTTCAGCGTGAACGTGCTGCCGGCGCCGTACTGGCTGTTCAGAGTCAACTCCCCACCGAGCAGCAGGGCGAGAGTACGGCAAAGGTACAACCCAAGACCCGTGCCTTCGTGACGCCGCGAACTCAGGGGATCGAGTTGCTCGAATGCTTCGAACAGGCGCTCCCGGTCTTCCGGTTTGATGCCGACTCCCGTATCCGTTACATCTAGGGAAACGGCCGGGAGGTCGTGCCATTTCGTCGACCGCACCCCAATGCAAACCGATCCTCGATCAGTATATTTGATCGCATTGCCGGTCAAGTTTAGTAAAATTTGGCGCAGCGTGCGACGATCCGTGGTCACGAATTCCGCATCGTGCGAAACGGTGATACCCAACTCGAGGTGCTTCTCTGCTGCAATAGAGGCCAACGATGCAGCGACATCGTTGACGACGTCTTTTATCGGCACGAGCTCGAAAGAAAGCTCTTTTTTACCAGATTCGATCTTCGCCAAGTCGAGAATGTCGTTGATTAACGAAAGCAGGTGGCGTGCGCTCCACTGCACGATATTGAGCTGGCGCTCCTGCTCGTCGTTCAGGGACCCGGGAAGCTTCATCAAAAGCGTACCGGTGAAACCGATGATAGCGTTGAGGGGCGTTCGCAGCTCGTGGCTCATCGACGCGAGAAAGCGATCTTTCGCGCGGTTCGCCTCTTCAAGTGCAATATTGAGTTCTTGAAGTCGGTGCTCGAAAGCTTTGCGGTCGGTGACGTCGCGGATAGCGCTGGCCACGAACGTTCCGTCCTTCGTTTCAATCGGACTTAGGCTGATTTCAACCGGAAACTCGCCGCCGTCCTTGCGCAGCCCGTAGAGCTCGAGGCCAACGCCCATCGGTCGAACCTGAGGATCGGCCGAGTATCCCATTCGCTCACCGACATGCCGCCCGCGGTAGCGCAAAGGGATCAGCATCTCGATCGGGTTGCCGATAAGCTCCTCACGATAATAGCCAAAAAGTTGCTCGGTTTGCGCGTTGACTAACCGGATTCGCCCCTCGGCATCGACGATGACGGTCGCATCAGGAGCGTACTCAAGCAGGGGAAACCGGCTTCCGGCGATGTCCTCAAGAGAAAATCCTTGTTCCTTCACTCCGCCAAAAATTCGGTGTGGCCGGCGAACAGTCCGCCATCCCTAGGAGCTCGACTATGTGACATCGCGGTTGATTCGCCGGCTGAAGCGGTTGCCGCGCGCCGTGAGCATTTGCAGCAGGAGGACGGGCGGTCAGCGAAACCTCAAAAGGTGGAACGCAAGCGCGCCCTGGTCGTCGACGACGAGCCGCAGATACTCGAGGTGCTGGCCGCCTATCTCGAGCGCGAGGGAATGATCGTCGAAACGTCGGCCACTGTGGCCGATGCGCTCGCCACCCTGCAGCGCGGCGCGCCGGATGTCCTGGTGCTCGACATAACGCTCCCTGATGGAAGCGGCCTCGACGTTTTGCGGGCCGCGTCATTACCGGAGGCGCGTATTCCGACCATCATGCTGACCGCACGCGCGGACGAAGCGGATCGGATCGTCGGCCTGGAGCTCGGAGCCGACGACTACGTGACCAAGCCGTTCTCGCCGCGGGAGGTCGTGGCACGTGTTCGGTCGCTCCTCCGGCGGGTCGCCGAAACTGCCGGGGGTCCCGCGAGAAAGGCAACGCGACGGTCACGCATCGGTGAGCTCGAGATCGATCACGATTTCCACGAGGTGACCGTAAGGGGCCGCGCCGTCAAGCCGACCGCGACGGAGTTCAAGATCCTAAAATTACTGGCGGAAAATGCGGGAGAAGTCTTCACTCGCTCGCACCTGCTCGACCGGCTTGGAGACGATGGGGAAGTCTACGAACGCACGCTCGACCGGCACATTAACAACTTGCGCAAAAAAGTCGAGAAGGATCCGCGAAAACCCGAATATGTCCTTACGGTCTATGGGGTCGGCTATAAGATGCGCAGCCGCTAGCTTGTGAAGGGAATTGAACCTTTCGATTCGACAGTTTTTCCCATCGCTCGCGTAGGATCGTGGTATGTCGAATCTACAGCAAGACTCCATCGTGCGTTGTCCGTACCATCTCGCGCAACGCTATCTGGCCGACAGCATCGGCGCCAAAGCTATATCGGGAGAGCAAAGCGTCCTCACCTTGACTGTGTCGTTACCGGGCATGAACCTGGTAAAGGACGTGATCGTTACGTTCGGTACGGCGGTCGACCCCATGCACTTCGATCAGCCTTGGCACATTCATTGGAAGCCTCAGGCCGGTCCGTACCCCGATTTCGACGGTCAGCTCACGGTACGCGCCGACGAAACCTACAAGACCGCGAGGCTCGAGCTCGAGGGCTCCTACCGTCCGCCGGGCGGTGTCTTGGGTCAGGCCTTCGACCACACTATAGGGTCCCGCGTCGCGAGCGCGACTGCACAGGCGTTACTCAAACGCCTAGGCGAGGAGATGGAAACGCACTACCAGCGCGACTAAC
>DATAPM010000087.1:0-3257 GCA_036265225.1 Vulcanimicrobiaceae bacterium | reverse complement strand
ACTTCAATGCACGACGGCACGATCTGCACGCCGAGCTTTGTTGTTTCGTGAAGCATCGCATGCGCTTCACGGTCTATCTTAGTGAAGATGGCATCGCTAGCGTTGCGGGCAGTGCAGCCCAACGAATACGACGTGCAGCGCGGGATGAAGCGCCAAGTGTCGGCGCTTTTGCGCCGAGCCCGCAACCCGCGAGCGCTGGCCGCCATGCCGATGATGAACGCGCTCTGCGCCGAGATGGGCACGTCGAATCCGGTCGCGGCGCTCGAGCGGGTCGTGTTCGCGGTCTTCGAGGGCGACGATCCGGCGACGGCGATGCTTCGCGACGCGATCTTGATGGCCGACTTCGCAGCCGACGCGACCAACTCGGATTTGGCGCGACGATGCGGCGTTTCGCGCCGGCATTTCCAGCGCCGGCGCGCCGAAGCCGTGGCGGCGATCGCGCAGTTCGCGCGCGGCATCGTCGAGCGCAGGTGCCAGGGAACTCACTCGCGGGTCGAAGCGGCCGCGCCGGCGGCTGCGCGCACTCCGTTCGAGCGCGAGCGGCGCGCGTGTTTGGATGCTCGCGATCGCGATTCAGTTTTGGAAATGCGTTCGATCGCCGGGAACCTGATCCGCCTTGCCGAGACGCACGAGCAGCGAGCCGCGGCCTCCGATCTGCGCGCCGACGCGAACGTGCGTCTGGGCCGTCGCGAAGAGGCGGTCGAGCGCGCCGCCGCGCTTTCGCCGGGAGCGCGAAGGCTTCTCGCTGCGCGACTCGCGCTGCTCGACGGCAATTGCGGGGCGGCACTCCAGCAGGCTCGTGCCGCCGCATCGCTCTTGGGAGAGCGCGACGGGGAGCGGCAACGCTGCTTTGCCTTGATCTCGCAAGCCCAACTCGGTCTTCCGGGCGAGTGGCGGCCATCGGCCGAAGAGGCCGGCTTTTCGCGTGATTTGTGGGCCCGCGTCGCCGTCGACGTGGAGCGTGCCCGGCACCTCGTTCGCGACGGAAGCTGGCGCGAAGCCGAGCGAATTGCCTGCGCCTCGCACCGCTGCGCGCAGACCCGCTCGTTCGCCGAACTGGAAGCTCGCAGCGCCGCGGTTATGCAAGCCGTTGCGCTGGCGCGGCGCGATGTCGACGACGCGAGGGAGTGGCGCGCGCGTGCCGTCGCACAACTTTTACCAACGCAAGATCGCTTGCTTGCAAGCGGGCTCTTCGCCGGCGCGCCGGCGCCAAACGAGTTGGGTGTCGACGCCTTACTGACCGGCGTTCTTTACGATCGCTTAACGCTGGTCGTTCCCCAGATGCGCGGCGAGAACGACGCGCAAGTGGCGGCCGTTTGCGAACTGCTCGGCTGTTTGGTCGCCGCCGTGGTGCCGCAGTGCCGCCGCTCCCGGCCTCTCGCGGACGCGGCTGCAGCGGTGCGGCAAAGCGACTCCGCCTTTGCGCATTACGCGGGGCCGCTGGTCGACGCGGTTCGAGAAACGCTGGCACTTGCGCTCACCGCGCTCTCCGGCAAGACGTGGGCGGAGGTCTTCGCGGCGCTGGGCGACCCGCTTGGCGAGGTCCTCATTCGGCTTCGACCGGTCGCGCGGCGAACGATTGCCGTCGTGACAGTTCCGTCACAATCGGCCCCTCTCGATCATTTCAAACTTGATGATGAACGGTCGGGCTCACGTGGCGACTCAGGCGAAGCTCTTGCCGATCTACGCTTTCGGCTCGTTTCAGTTTGACCCGGCTCGGGGACTGCTCTCGCACGGCGCATCCGTAGTCCCGCTGCCCGAACGTCTCTCGCAACTCCTCGCACTGTTGATTCGCGGAAACGGCGGCGTCATCGACAAAGAGACGATTGCGTCGCGCGTCTGGCCCGACAACGTCGTCAGCGACGGCAACCTTTCGCAGCATATGTACATGCTGCGGCAGCTGCTCGACGAGCGCGCGAAAGATCGCGCCTACGTCATCACGGTTCGCGGTAAAGGGTATCGCTTCGTCGCGCCGGTCAGCGTGGTCGCTCCGTCTCCCGGCGAGCCGCCGCTCAACGCCGGCGAAGAGCTGCCCGCGCCGCTCTTCGGCAACGCTCCGGAAGTTCTCAATCACTATTGGCGCGGGTCGTACCTGCTCGAGAAGCATACGGCGAGCGCCCTGACCGCGGCGGCCGAACAGTTCGAAGCGGCGTTGCGATTCGACAACGAGAACGTGCCGGCACTGATCGGCCTGGCTCGCGCGCATGCGCTGATGGCCGAGTATTGGTACGCGCCGGGCTCCTACGCGTTCCCGAAGGCGAAGACGGCGATCGTTCGTGCGCTCGAGATCGATCCATCCTCGGCCGAAGCGCGCGCAACGCTTGCGAACATCCTTCTCTTTTGCGATTGGAACTGGGCCGACGCGGAACGCGAAATCGAAATCGCCATTCGCCTGAAGCCGCAGTCCACGTCCGTCTACACGACCGCCGCCTGGTTCTATATGTGCAAAGGGCAAGGCGACGAGGCGCTGCGACAGCTGCAGCGCGCGCTGCTCATCGAGCCGTCGTCTCCGGCGCTGCAGCTGTTCGTGGCCCGGATGTTCCTGCACCGCGGCGAGTACCGCCGCGCCATCGATGCATTCTCGAATCTCATCGAGAGCGGTCCGGACTTCTCGCTCGCGCGGCGTTACCGGGCTCAAGCCTTTATCCTCAACGGCCAGCCCGGAGAGGCACTGGCCGATCTGCTCCTCCTGCCGCAAGACCGGGCCGAGGATCTCGCTTTGCGGTTGCCGTTGTTGGGACGCGCCTACGCCGATTGCGGCGACGCCGAGCGAGCCGAAACGATTTACCACACGCTGCAGCAGATGGCACGAACCGAACACATCGTCGGCTTCAACCTAGCGACGATCGCCGTGGGGCTCGGCAAGCTCGAAGAAGCCCTCGAGCACCTCGAAGAGGCGCTCAAGCGTCGCGAGCCGGCGCTGCTCATGTTGCGCAGCTTAGCGTTGTTCGGGCCCATCGCAAGCCGCTCGCGCTTTAAGGCGTTGCTCCGCGCGATCTGGCCGAACGACGCCGCGGCGTAACCTACCGGCGAACCGCTACCGGATAGACGGCCGGACTGCGTAAACCGGCCGCATCAACGCTGCGTACCCCGATGACGTAGTCGTCTTTGGAGAGGGGCAGCGTGACCTGTGCTACGTCGCCGACGTCTTGCGCGTGCTGCCATTGCGGTGCATCGCTGGTCCGCCACAGAATTTCGTACGAGACGGCGTCGGCGGTGGGCGTCCAAGCGATCGTCGTGTCGTAGCCAAGGCGTGC
>DATAPM010000086.1:0-3810 GCA_036265225.1 Vulcanimicrobiaceae bacterium | reverse complement strand
GACGCGTTGATGTAGGGCGTGATGCCCATCGCGATAACCGACAACTTCTGCAGCGCGCCGCCCGACAGGAAGCCGAGCAAGTTGTAGAAGGCGCCGCTCTGCAGCACGCGCTGCCACGCGGCCTGATTGACGTTGGGCAGCTGCACGTGGATCATGAAGACGAACCACGCAAAAGCAAAAAAGACAAACAGAACGCGCTGCCGGATTTCGGGAACGAGTACGGCGGCGCGAAGATTATTGAACAATGACGGCCCCGGCCTGGTCGAGCGCTTCGCGCGCGCTTGCAGAGAAGAGCACGTCGCGGAAGCGCAGCCCCGAGGGCAGCGTCTTGCCGGCGACGGTGCCGCCGAGAATCTTGACGCCGTTGCGGGTTACTTTGAGCAGTCCATGCTCGCGCAACGAATCGGGCGTCACCTCGACGCTGGGATCCCATTCCGCCAAGCGATGCAGGTTGATCGTGGCGCAACGCACGCCGAAATGGCCGGTGTCGCGCCCTTTCTGTGAATAGCCGCGCTTATGCGGCAGGCGCCGTGCCCACGGGGTCTGTCCGCCTTCGAAGGCCGGTCCTTTGCCGCCGCCGGAGCGGACGGTCTGACCCTTGCCGCCCTCGCCGCCGGTCTTGACCATACCCGAACCGTGGCCGCGCCCGATGCGCTGACGCTTGGGACGGCTGCCGGGCGCGGGCTTGAGCGCGCCGAGTTTTAGCATTTGTTTCTCCGCCATATCGTTACGCTACAAAAAGTTCTTTGACGGTCTTGCCGCGCATCGCGGCAACCTGTTCGGCCGTGCGCAATGATTTGAGCGCCGAGACCGTCGCCATGACCACGTTGATTGGATTCGTCGTGCCCAGGCACTTTGTCAGGATGTCGTGGATTCCGGCCAACTCGAGCACGGCGCGCATCGAACCACCGGCGATGACGCCGGTTCCCGGCGCCGCCGGCTTTAGCAGCACCGTCGCCGCACCAACTTCATGACGTACTTCGTGCGGAATCGTCTTTTCCACCATAGCTACCGTCACCATGCTCTTGCGAGCCTGCTCGACGGCTTTGCGGATCGCTTCGGGGACTTCGGTGGCTTTGCCGATGGCGAAACCCACTTTACCCTTACGATCTCCGACCACAACGAGCGCGCTGAAGCTAAATCGCTTGCCGCCCTTAACGACCTTAGCGACGCGGTTGACGCGGACGACCGTTTCTTCGAGTCCGCTGCCGTCGCGATCGCGACCACGATATTGCATTAGAAAGTTAACCCCGCTTCACGCGCCGCGTCCGCAAGCGCGCGGACACGACCGTGATACTTGTAACCGCCGCGATCGAAGACCACCGCGGTGATGCCGGCCTCTTTGGCTTTGGCGGCAATCGCGCTGCCCACGGCCTTGGCGGCATCCACATTGGTTTTCGAAGAGAGCCCGCCGCGCAGCGACGCCTCGCGCGTCGAAGCGGCGGCCAGAGTATGGCCCTTGGCGTCGTCGACGAGGACGGCGTAGATGTGATGCAGCGAACGGCGCACGCAGAGACGCGGCCGCTCCGTCGTGCCGGTCAGATTCTTGCGCAAGCGCTCATGGCGCGTACGACGCGCGTCGGCCTTGCTCATTATTTCTTACCTGCCTTCCCTGCCTTGCCGAGCTTCTTGCGAATCCGCTCGCCTTCGTAGCGAATGCCCTTCCCCTTATAGGGCTCGGGCTTGCGCAGCCGGCGAATGTCGGCGGCAACTTGGCCGACGGCCTGCTTATCGATGCCGTCCACGTGAATCTTGTTGGTGCCCTCGACCGTAAGCGTAACTCCTTGTGGCGCTTCGAAGCTTACCGGATGCGAATACCCGAGGCTCAAGTTGATCCGCTCGCCGGCCTTGGCCGCACGGTAACCGACGCCGCTAATCTCAAGGCTCTTACGGAAGCCCTTGCTCACGCCGTCTACCATATTGGCAATGAGCGTGCGCGTTAGACCGTGCGCGCTGCGATGCGCTTTGGCGTCGCCCTTGCGCTCGACGAGCACCTTGCCATCGTCCAGCCGAACGTCCACGACGTTGGCAAGAATCCGTTGACGCAGTTCGCCCTTCGGGCCCTTGACCATCACTTCACCGGCCTCGACCTTCACGTCGACGCCAGCGGGAACCGCAACGGGGAGCTTACCTATGCGCGACATAGCCACACCACCTTACCAGATGTACGCAAGGACCTCTCCTCCGACGCCGCGCTTGCGAGCACGCTTGCCCGACATGATGCCTTGCGGCGTTGACATGATCACCAAACCCAGGCCTCCGAGCACGCGCGGAATCTCGGTCTTGCGCGTGTAGACGCGCAGTCCGGGGCGCGAGATGCGCCGCAGGCCGGTAATGATCTTCTCCTTCTCGGGACCGTAGCGCAACTGAATGCGAATCGTTCCCTGCGGTCCTTCGGAGAGACGCTCGAAGCTCTCGATGAAGCCCTCTTCATGCAGAATCTGCGCGATCGCTTGCTTCGCCCGTGAGGCCGGTACGTCAACGATCTTGTGGTTGGCGGTGTTGGCGTTGCGGATGCGCGTCAGCATATCGGCGATAGGATCGGTTACAGGCATATCGTCGTCCCCCTCACCACGAGGCCTTGGTCACGCCCGGGACGACGCCCGAGTGCGCGTTCTCGCGGAAACAGATGCGGCACATGGCAAACTTGCGCAGATAGCCGCGCGGGCGGCCGCACACCTTGCACCGGTTGTGGCTGCGCACGCCGAACTTCGGCTTGCGCTGCGACTTGACGATCAGGCTCGTCTTAGCCATTAGCCGCGGCCTTTCTGCAACGGCAGACCCATCGCGACGAGGAACTCCGAAGCTTCCTCATCGGTTTTGGCCGTCGTAACGATGGTTACGTCCATGCCTCGTGTTTTGTCCACCTTGTCGTAGTTGATCTCCGGGAAGACGAGCTGCTCTTTCAATCCCAGATTATAGTTTCCGCGCCCGTCGAACGAACGGGTGGGGAGACCGCGAAAGTCCCGGATGCGCGGCAGCACGATGTTGAATAGCTTGTCGATGAATACGTACATCCGGCGGCCGCGAAGCGTGACCTTGGCGCCGATGCTCATGCCTTCGCGCAGCTTAAACGCCGCGATCGACTTCTTGGCCTTGGTCACGATCGGGCGCTGCCCGGTAATCGCAACCAGCTCGCTCACCGCGGCGTCGAGCGCCTTGGAGTTGACGATGGCCTCGCCGACGCTCATGTTGACGACGACCTTCTCGAGTTTGGGAATCTCATTGACGTTCTTGTAGCCGAAGCGCTCCTGCAATTTGGCGCGAACTTGGCTGTCGTACTTTTCTCTAAGCCGTTCGGCCATGATTATCCCTTCACCGAGTCGCGCGCGGGCTCGCCGCAGCGCGCGCAGATGCGATGCATCGAGCCGTCGGCGGTGCGCCCGCGGCGCAGACGGGTCGGGGCCTTGCATTTCTCGCAAACGTATTGCAGTGCCGAGAGCGGCAGCGGCGCTTCCTTCTCGATGATGCCGCCGGTCGGCATCGAGCCGCCCATGTTCGACGATTGCGTGCCTTGCTTGGTGTGACGCTTGACGATGTTGACGCCTTCGACGGTCGCCATGGTGGAATACACGCCCTTAACGGTACCGCGCTTGCCGCGCTCCTTACCGCGCCGGATCATCACTGTGTCGCCCTTTAAAATGGTTGCTTTCATGATTACAAGACCTCGGGTGCCAGCGACGCGATCTTCAGGAACCCGCGCTCGCGCAGCTCGCGCATAACCGGACCGAAGACGCGCGTGCCGCGCGGATCGAGATTGTCTTTCTCTCCCTTGATGATGACGCAGGCGTTGTCGTCGCAGCGCACGAC
>DATAPM010000085.1:0-5010 GCA_036265225.1 Vulcanimicrobiaceae bacterium | reverse complement strand
CCCTGTACGGCGACCATCCCCAATCTCACGGCTCGCGAGCAAGCCCACCACCTTTACGAGACGATACCGCCCGGTCTCTTCAGGGTCGCCGATGAAAACGAGCGTATCGCCTGGCGCATCAGTCCCGAACCCTTTGCCTTGTCGCCGCAGCAGGTCGCCGAAATCGAGCGTTTGGGTCTCGACCTTTATCGCTTTTACCGCGCGCTAAATAACCTTTACAATCGCAGCGTCCGCGGAACCGCGCCGTCCTTCATCGCCGATTATCTCGATCGCGGCAAGCCGGAGCAAGTCGTCAAACTCGCGCGGCAGAACCGCTTCAAGCAAGAGCTTCCCGGCGTCATCCGTCCCGACCTCATCATCACCGCCGACGGCTTTGCCGCAACCGAACTCGACAGCATTCCCGGGGGCATGGGATTCGTCGGGGCGACCACCGAGGCGTATTGCCGTTTGGGAATCGAGAGCGTCGGCGGCGCCGATGGAATACCGCGTGGATTCGCCGCGATGCTGCGTTACGCAACCGGGGTCGACCTTCCAACGGTAGCGATCGTCGTCTCGGACGAGTCGGCCGATTATCGCGCCGAAATGGATTGGCTGGCCGCAACGCTGCGCCGGCTCAACATCGCCGACGCCTGGCTAAGGCGTCCGCAAGAGGTCATCTTTACCGAAGAAGGCCTCTTCATTCGCCACGAAGACGGCCGCGAAGCGCGTTTGGACGCACTCTATCGAAACTTCGAGCTCTTCGACCTCTTCAACGTTTCCAAGCAAGAACTGATGCTCTACTCGGCGCGGCACAATCGCGTGAAGATCACGCCGCCGCCCAAGGCGACGCTCGAGGAGAAGCTTTCCTTCGCGCTCTTTCATCACCATGCGCTGGCGCCGCTGTGGCATGCCGAGCTCGGCGACGAGACCTTCGGCCGGCTGCAGCATCTCTTCCCCAAAACGTGGGTGATCGATCCGCGGCCGCTGCCGCCACAGGCGGCGATCGTCGGACTGCAAGCGGGCGGGGCGCCGATCACCGATTTCCGCCAGCTGACCGCGCTGCCCAAGAGCGAGCGCGCGTACGTCGTCAAGCCGTCGGGATTCTCGCCGTTAGCCTGGGGCTCGCGCGGCGTGAAGATCGGCGACGACCTTACGCGCGAAGAGTGGACCGCCACCATCGATACGGCGCTGGCCGACTTCGACCGCACGCCCTGGATCCTCCAGCAGTTTCACAAAGGGAAGCGCGTGCGTCAAAGCTACTTCGATCGCGAACGCGACGAGATTCGTCAGTACGACGGCCGCGTAAGGCTCTGCCCGTACTACTTCGTCACGGGCGAGGAGAGCGTCACGCTAGGCGGCATTCTAGCCACGATCGCGCCGGCCGATAAGCGCCTGATTCACGGCATGACCGACGCGGTGATGACCTCGTCGATTCAACGCGACGCGCCGGCATAATCTTTAAGCATGCGTGAGATCGTGCTGTTGCGCCACGGCGCGACCGAGCACAACGCGGCCGGACGCTTTTTATCCAACGACGATCCGCCGTTGAGCGACGCGGGTCGCGCCGCATGCCGCAGCGTCGCCGAGGCGCTGGCTTCAATTTCGCCGGCGCGCGTCTTCGTCAGTCCGCGGCGTCGCACGCTGGAGACGCGCGAGCTCGTCGCGCCGGTGACGCCTTACGAGATTTGCGACGAGCTGCGCGAGGTCGATTTTGGAGCGTGGGAAGGCAAGACGCTGGAATGGCTCGAGCAGAACGACGCCGAGCGCCTGGCCGCGCGCCGGCGCGATCCGGTGCGTTTCCGGCCGCCCGGCGGCGAAAGCTTCGAAGACGCCGCGCCGCGACTGCGCGCCGTGGCCGAGAGACTTAACGGCGACGGTAACGTGCTCGTCATCGGACACCGCGGAAGCTTGGGTGTGCTGGAGCGCATCTTGCGCGGACTCGCGCTCGATGCGAAAGATGTGACGCCGATGGAACCGTCGGAGTTTAGGATCGTTCGCGCGTAAGAATCGCGTTCTGCGACGGGACGACGATTTGATCCGGCACCATCGTCGACGGATCGTACCAAATCGTTACCGGAATTCTGCCGCTTGACGACGTCCCGACCATAGAAATCGCAACGTCGTTCGGCGGCACGCCGCCGGGCGGGGCGCTGGGCGCGTTCGACTGCGTTGCGAGCGAAGCGGCTTCGGCGCTGATCGGCGTCACCCAGGTAACCGAATCCTCTCGCCATGCAGCGAGCTGCGCGGGAAGGGCGAAGAGCCCAGCCGCGAGCCCGGGGTCGATGATCACGAGATGGCGCGTGTTGGGGACGAGCGCGAGATTCTTTGCCGGCGGTGCTTGCGAGCTAGTCACGGTAACGCCGTTTGGCGTCGCCGCCACGCTGACGATTGGATTGAGTCCGGCGGCGCTGTAGTGCCCCTCATATTTGACCGGCGAGAAATCCGGGCCGAGGACGAGTGCGGCTTTGGCCGTCATCTGCACGCCCATGAAGATCGCGACGGAGTCCTCGTCGATCTCGGTACCGTCCGACCCCGCCTTGACGTTGAGCGTCCAGTGGCCGGCGGGTTGACCGTTGAGCGTCGCGGAGTAGCGATACGTTCCGGCGGCGGGAAACGGTGCGCTCGCGGTCGCTGCCGCAAGAATCAGTGAAGCGAGCATGGGAGCCTTTCCAAGAGTCGGTCGATCTCTTCCTCGGTGTTGTAACCGTGCGGCGAGACGCGCACTCCCGTGCTGCGATACGTAGTGACGATCCCCTCTTTCTGCAGAGCTTCGCCGAGCGCGATGCTGTCGTGCGGCGGCAAGCGGAAGGTTACGATGCCCGAGGACGTGCTCGCGCCGCGCAAGCTCGAAATCTCGGCCCCTAAGCGCTCCAAGCCCGCGCAGAGCCGGTCGGTCAACGCCAAGACGTGCTCGGCAATCTCGCGTGGTCCGCTGCGCTCGAAGAGATCGATCGCCGAGACCATGGAGATGGTACCGATCAGATTCGGCGTCCCGCCTTCGAACTTGAGCGCTTGCGTCGAGAGCGGCTGCTCGTAGTTATGAAAATCCCACATGTTCTGCACCGAACGCCAGCCCGGCATCGCCAGCTGCAAGCGCTCTAAAAGCTGGGGCCGCACGTAAAGAAAGCCGACGCCGTGCAATCCAAGCATCCATTTTGCGGCTCCCGCGTAGACCGCATCCACGCCGGTTTCGCGCACGTCGAGCGGAAAGGCGCCCAGCCCTTGCATCGCATCCACGCAAAGAAGGACGCCGCGCTGGTGCGCGACCTCGGCCAGCTTGGTGAGATCGTGGCGATATCCTTCGGCGTACGAAATCCACGAAAGCGCGACCAATCGCGTGCGAGGCGAAAGCTCGCGACGCAATACTTCGGGCGTCAGGCGCTCGCGCCGAGTCGGCAGCATTCGCACCTCGACGCCGCGGCGCCGCAACGCAAGCCAAGGAACGGAGTTCGCCGGAAACTCATTGTCGCAGAGTAGCACTTCGTCGCCCGGACTCCATCCGATACCAAGAGCGATGACGTTGGCGCCGGCCCCGGTGTTAACCACGATCGCGATCTCCGACCCCGATGCGCCGATAAAGTTCCCGATGCGGTCGCGATACTCGGTCATCCGCAAGTCGTGCGGAAACGTGCCGAGCACGGCCTCCTCGCTCTGCGCGCGCGCGAACTCGGCAATTCTCTCTTCCGACGACCGTGGCAACGGGCCGGCCGAGGCGTTATTGAGGTAGACGTACCGCTGGGTTACCGCGAACTCCGAGCGCGGCAGCGGCGTCGTCACTCGGCGCCGATCATATCCTTCGTATGCCAGGCGATGTTGCCGGCACGGTCGCCGACGCGTTCGAGCGACGCCAGCACGAAGAGATAGCGCGTTCCGGGCCGGACGATCTCAGGATCGGCGCGCATCTCCTCTTGAAGCAGCTTGATGCTGCGCTTGTAGAGCTTGTCGACTTCATCGTCGCGCTCGATCACTTCGCTCGCGAGATTCGCGTCGCGCTCGGTGTAGGCGCGCATCGCATCCAGCAGCATCGCGTGCGCTACGCTGGCGATGCGGTCGATCTCGACGCGCTGCGGGCGCATCATTTGATCGGAGAGCTTGATGGCGTTCTTCGAGATGTCGACGGCGTAGTCGCCGACGCGCTCGAGGTCCGTTGCGATTTCCAGCATGGCCGCGATCTCGCGCAGCTCGCCTGCAACGGGTTGCTGCCGCCAAATCAGCTCGATGCAATGCGCCTCGATGCGCCTTCGCAAATCGTCGACGACGTCGTCACCGGCCACGACGCGCGCGCCCGCCGAAGCGTCGCGACTGTTCAGCGCGTCGACCGCAATGCGAATTGCATCGCCGACCAACGCGCCGAGGCGAACGACGTCGAGCCTCGTCGCCTCCAATGCTTCATGATACGCTGTCCGAACCGCCACCAATTCCTCCTAGACGAAAACCGCTCATAGTATAGAACACGGGGCGTTTCCGTGCAACGCAACGCAGGAACCTGCGCCTTCACCAAACCATAAGGTTCCCACAATGCAATTTGAAGATATCCTCGTCGAGATCGACGAGCCGATTGGCGTTATTACGCTTAACCGGCCGGCCGTCCTCAACGCATTGCGAAGCGGACTGCTCGACGAGCTCGGCGAGGCGCTCGCCGAGATGGAGCAGGATCCGCGCGTTCGTGCCGTCGTCCTTACGGGCGCGGGTGAAAAGGCCTTCGCCGCAGGCGCCGACATCGGCGAGCTCAACGCGCTCGCGACGGCCGGTTCGGGAACCGAGCAAGCGCGTCGCGGCCAGGCCCTCACGCGGCAAATCGAACGCATGCGCAAGCCCGTCGTCATGGCGATCAACGGCTTCGCGCTCGGCGGCGGCTGCGAGCTGGCGATGGCCGGCGACATACTCATCGCTAGCGAGAACGCCAAGTTCGGTCAACCGGAAGTCAACCTCGGTCTGATTCCCGGCTACGGCGGCTCGCAGCGCACGACGCGTCTCGTCGGCAAAGGCATGGCAGCCTATCTTTGTCTCACCGGCGAAATCATCGACGCG
>DATAPM010000084.1:0-3762 GCA_036265225.1 Vulcanimicrobiaceae bacterium | reverse complement strand
GGTCGCCCGATCTTATCTTCCGCAAAGTCCGTATTGTAGGTCGCGCCGATCACGTGCCAGCTGGGGTGCTTGGCCATCATCCACGCGATGCCCCATTGCGAGGCCGTCGTGGACTTACCGTGCTGCACGGGGAGCTGGATGACCAGCAGCTCGAGCCGACCTTTCTCGATGTCAGCGATGCCCTCAGCGACGGCGAAGTGGAAGTTTTCCGGGACGTAGGGCTCGGGGTTCTCTCGCGTCGCGATCATCGCAAAGAGCGCCGGCGACGCCGACGACATGGCGACGTCTGGATTCCGGATGGGGGCGGGTGCAGATTCGGGTACGGCGGCGGTCACGCCACCATGCCGTTGGTCTGAAGTATTTCACGCGGGAACTGCTCGAGCTTCCAGAGCGCCGCGGCGTGATCGATGCATTTCTTGCAGTGGCCACACGGCTGATCCAGCGCCGGCGTCTTGAGCGTGTCAGCGGCATTCTCGCACCACCAGCAGGCATCGAGCAGCTCGAGCGACTTCAGACGGTCGACGACGTCGGTCTTGTAGCGCTTCCATAGCGGCGTTACGAGCTTGCCGGTTTTCCCGTTGAGCTGCTGAAGCGCATTAAACGCCGTCGTCGCGGCCTCGACGTTATTGCATTCCCCGTCGATCCAGCTGATCGCGAGATCTTCTTTATCGAGCAGGTAGGGTGCCGCGGTGGCCAGCCACAGTTGCGACTGGATCGCGCCACCGTCAGATCCCCGCTGCGGCCACGCGCCTTCGAATGAGACGGTGACCTCGATATGATCGAAGACCAGCTTCTTCTCCTCGAAGATGGCCTTGATGCGATCGCGAGCTCGGCGCTGCTCGGCATTGCACGGGACCGCACCATACGAAATCGAGATGGCGCGCACGGTCGTGAACGACTTCCCGCCGGCGTGCCACTGCCAATAGCCGGCCTGCAGCGCTTCATACAGCACCAGCGTCGAATCGCAGCCGCCGGACCATAGGACGAGCTGGCTCAAAGCAGTGAGCCGGTACCAAGGGTGTAGGGATCGCGGTCCATTGGATCGGGTGGCTCGTAATCGCGCAACGCAGACATGGGTTCCGACGTCGTCGGAACTACCTGTTTTGCAACATCATTTGATGTCGGAAAACCGGTAGCGCTGAGCTCGTCGCCAAGCCACAGCGCCCGCAAGAAGCGAGCGACGCGACGGAACAGCGATGAGCGCCGCGGATATTCGGGCGCGTGGTAGCCCTCGCGGATCATGCCGGCTCGAGTAGGAGCACCGGCACGACGATGGTGCCGAAGCGGTCGAACGTTACGGCGGCAGCGTGGATGACGTCAATCGGGAGATCCGGCGCTCGACGAGCACCGTCGCTAGCCCAGGGATCCGCGGCCAGCACGCCCATCGCGTCCTTCGGCAAACCCAGCAGCGGGTAGCGACGCGCAATCGGCCCCGCGAGCGGGACGCCGACGTAGCGCACGCGATCGCGACGCTTGAGTGTCATTGGTGAGCAATGACGGTCAATGACGGTCAATGGCTGCCATTGGAGCTCGCCGCGACCTCCTCGGTCCGCTCTATCTCGTCGCCACGCTCAGCCTCAACGCTGATAATGAGCCGGCTAAAGGTCTCTTGACGGAGGTCGCCGCGCACGACCGCCTCGAGCAGCTCGTCTTCGATCAGCCGAATGCGGTTTTCGAGCCTATCAAGTCTACTGATGGCCATTTGAACTTGCCTTTCCGTTGCTGTTGTCGCTCGAAGAAGCGGTGCCGGCAATGATCTTGCCGACCGCCGCGTGCAGTGCTTTGAGAGCTTCGGGGTTGTTGCTGATCGCATCACCAGCCTTGAGGTCGCCCTCGATCTGAATGGGAGAGCCGCCGGAAATGCCACCGACCATCATGCGACGGCCGAACTCGTTGGGAGCGATGCGCTCCAGCAGCCAGGTGGCGTAACGGCAGTCGCCGGTTTTGGCTTCCTCGCGGATGCGATCGAGCAGCTCACTTGCCCCCCGCGCGCGCGCACCCGCGCAAGCTTCCGAAAAAGCCGGATCGGCGTCGCGCCAGTTAACCAGCGTATCGGGCGAGATTCCCGCGGCAGCAGCAGCCATCACCCATGTGCCGCCGTATTTGAGCGTCTCGAGAATGTGCTCGAGAGCCTCAGGCGTCTTTTTGGTCGGTCGGTGCGGCGGCCGTTTTGTCACTTTGTTGCCGTTTGCGGATTTTCGGCCGTTTTTTGTTGCCTTTTGCGTCGATTTCGCCCGCGCGTGTTGAGCCTCGGTTCCGCGCTTCCGAGGTTTCGAGGATTTGCGTGTTACGGAAATCGGCCGAACACTTGTTTCGCTCGACGGCACTGATCGAGTTCCGTTATCGGGCGGCTGCTGCTGGGCGTTGTTCCGTTTTGCGGCGTCTGGCTCGTGCGGTGTTCCGTTATCGCTGGGATTCATACGGCGATCGCGCTTTTGGTGAAGAGGGACTCCAGGCGCTCGTACTGCATGTCGGCGCGGGTGTTTTCGGTGACCTTGACATACGCCGGCGCAAGCGCCGAGGCGGCGATCTCCGCAACTGCCAGGCAGATCTCCGCCGGGGACCGGCGGACCTCACCAGGGAGCGCGATACCGACAAAGTGCGCTAGGCGTTTGCGCACGTGTTCCCGATCGCCGGGGGTCAGGGGACCTGGGACAACGCGTAGGCCCGCCGGGGGCGGCACCGCCGCGCCAACCGCTTCTCGAATGAGCACCGGGTCGATGTACTCCGGCGCTGCCCCCAGTCGCCGGGCTCGTTGTTTGTCCCGGCGCTCCTGACGGCGGATGCTCTCTTCGTTGGTGCTGCGGATGCCATGAGCGGCCAGACGGTGGTTGCCCAGCTGCCCCGAGGCTTCGAATGGATGATGCGGGCCCCGCGCGCAACCCGGATACGTGCAGGGATAACCGTCAGCTGGGAGCGTTGCGGCTTTGCAATCCATGATGATGACCGCGAGCTCTAAGGTCGCGATCCGAGCCATGATTTTGGGGGCAAACTGACGTTTTGAGGTGACGATGACCTCCCGGTCTGGCGGCCAGAATGCTAACTGCCAAAAGACCGCGTGAGTTTCACCCGACTCCGCGTTCACGTTGCATCTTCTTCAATCGGCGCGCGTTTGTTTCTTGCCGAACGTACGTCCCGCTAAAACGCTGTACTACAGAGTTTGTGTGCCACACAAATGTGTACGTTTTCGTCGGCATTGAGCAGGGAAGGCTGCGGATTCGTATACGTTTCCGTGCTCCACAAATCCAGATCAGCGGGACAAGCGTTCGGGCCGGTAGGGGTTTTCTATGCTATAAAACCCCGACCGATTATTTCTGTTAGAAGTATTCGCGCGGGACAAGTGTTCGGGCTTATGCATTGCGATGCGCGTATGCATCGGGACAAGTGTTCGGGTACGGTACATTCGATGTACTACTTTGAATATACCGGAGGCGGCTAGATCTTATGCACGCCGACTCGTGAAACGTGCATAATATGCCTCGAGCGCGAGGCGCACCGCCGGGCCCGGCTCGGCACGGCTATGTTCAAAGTCGCTCAGCAACGCCGCCGGGACGCCGGCGAACTCCGCCGCGCGCCGCAACGGGATGCCGGCGGCGACCCGCAAGTGATACAACGGATCGGGCGGCTCGGGAAGTGGCCCTTTAGAGAAGCCGATGCGGCAGCGGGTCATCGCGCCACGGCGCCTCGATCACCGATTACTTCGACGCGACCGGCACGCGCGAGCACGACGGTGCATTCGTCGCCCTCAGTGTCGACGACGAC
>DATAPM010000083.1:0-4704 GCA_036265225.1 Vulcanimicrobiaceae bacterium | reverse complement strand
TGATCTTCGGCTCGAACTCGCAGCTCCGTGCCATTGCCGAGGTCTACGCCATTGAGAGCGACCACTTCGTACACGACTTTGTCGCGGCGTGGGAGAAGGTTATGAACCTCGATCGGTTCGACCTTACCGTAATCGTCTAGCGGCAAGCAAGAATGAAAAGCAAAAGGGGTGTGCTCGATTGGCACGCCCCTTTTATTTTACTTCGAACCACCCGCGGCGGGGACAAATGGCTGCCAGGCGGTCGCCGGTTGACCGAAGCGAGGGCATTCTTGCACACTCGAGAGACCTCCCAAGCGGCTCGTTCCCGATCCAACAATAAAAGGAGAACGATAGTAGGCTCTCATGGATCGACGGCACTTCGTTAGCGCAGCGACCATCGGCCTTGCTGCGGCACAGCTGGGGCTGGTGAACTGTTCGCGCTCCACTTCAACCAATAACGCTTCCGAGAGGAATGGAGAAATGACCATTCGTCCGTTTAAAATGCCGAAGGTTTCCGACGAGGAGCTTGCCGAGCTGCGCCGGCGCATTAAGGCGACGCGATGGCCGACGCGCGAGCTTGTTCCGGATCAGTCGCAGGGAATACAACTGGCGACTGCTCAGGCCCTCGCAGCCTATTGGGCGAGCGATTATGATTGGCGCAAGTGCGAAGCGAAGCTAAGTGCTATTCCACAGTTCGTCACCGAAGTCGACGGACAGGACATCCAGTTCATGCACGTGCGCTCCAAGCACGAAAACGCATTGCCGTTGATCGTCACGCACGGGTGGCCGGGCTCGATCATCGAGGAGACCAAGATCCTAGAGCCGCTCACCAACCCTACGGCGCACGGCGCGAGCGCGTCCGATGCGTTCCATCTTGTAATTCCGTCGATGCCGGGATACGGCTATTCACCGGAACCGAAAACGCTCGGCTGGGATCCGGTGCGAATAGCAAAAGCGTGGGTCGTGCTGATGGAGCGGCTCGGCTATCCCAAGTTCGTCGCGCAAGGCGGCGATTGGGGAGCCGCCGTCACACAAGAACTCGCGCTAATTTCGCCCGACCATGTGCTCGCCATTCACAGTAACATGCCGGGTACCGTGCCGGCCGATATCTTGGCGACGGCCAAGGCGGGCGGTCCGGCGCCGGCCGGCCTTGCCGGCGACGAGTTGCACGCCTTCGAACAGCTCAAGGATTTCTACGCACATCATCTTGGCTATGCAGTAGAGATGAGCAACCGCCCACAGACCCTCTATGCACTGATGGATTCGCCGGTCGGGCTCGCTGCCTGGATTCTCGATCACGACAAAGACAGCTACGAGATGATCGCGCCGGCCTTTGCCGGAAACCCAGGCGGGCTCTCCCGCGACGACGTGCTCGATAATATCACGCTGTACTGGTTGACCGGCACGGCGATCTCGTCGGCGCGCCTCTACTGGGAGAATAAGCTCGACTTCTTCGACGTCAAGGGCATCACGATTCCGACGGGCGTCAGCGCCTTTCCACACGAACTCTATTGCGCGCCGCGGAGTTGGTCGGAGAAAGCATATCCGAAGCTGGTTTATTACAAACGGCACGACGTCGGCGGCCACTTCGCAGCCTGGGAGCAACCGCAACTCTTCTGTGAAGACGTTCGCGCGACGTTCCGATCCCTGCGAACCGCCACCGCTGAAAGTTAGGGGTTGAAGAGATGCCCAAGGAGTGGATACAAGTTACAACGGGGAGGGTTGGGCCAATCGCCGGGACGGTCCAATATCTTTTGCGCGTTCGCGGCCACGCCGTCACCGTTGACGACACAGTTGGACCGGAGACGACCGCGGCAATCAAAGCGTTTCAAACCGACCGCGGCCTTGCACCCGATGGAGTCGTCGGCAATCAGACGTGGCCCGCTCTCATCGTCGAGGTTTCCCAAGGCGATCAGGGCGATGCCGTTCGTGCCGCCCAGGATCAGCTGAGGTACCGGGACTTACCCGAATGCAAGAACCTTGCCGTTGATGGAGACTTTGGGCCCTTGACCGTCGCGGCCGTTCGCGCCTTTCAAACCTACGTGCGCGACAATCAAGCCGTGTGGGTCGACGAGCCGGTTGTCGTCGACGGCGTCGTCGGTGTAAACACATGGTACGCGATCGTCCTCGACCTAGGCCCCCTTCCTGAGTAGCGCAGAGGCACCGGTCGCGACCCCTGGAAGTCTATGCGTCCGAGGAGGGACGCAAGAATGACCTACACCTTGCAAGGCACGTTGCTTGAAGCGTGTTCGTGCCGGACGCTCTGCCGCTGCTGGATCGGCGAAGACCCCGATGGGGGTGCCTGCGACTCGTTCCTCGCCTATAACATCGAAAAGGGCGAAATCAACGGAGTCGATGTAACCGGATTGACCTACGTGGAAGTCGTGAAGATTCCCGGAAGCGTTCTGACGCCGCAGAGCTGGAAACGCGTAAGCTACGTGGATGCCGGTGCAACCGAGGAACAACGGACGGCGATTCTCGACGCGTGGCACGGCCGTTTGGGCGGACCGCTTGCGGACCTTAACCGGTTGGTAGGTGAAGACGTTGCGATTGAAACGATGCCTATCGAACACAACCTCAAGGGTGGCGAAGGAACGATCGTGGTCGGCGACAAGATTCGTGCGACCATGGCACCCTATCGCAGCGGTTACGGAGCAATCACGACGCTGCGCGACAGCATCTTTAGCACCATACCGGGTGCCCCGGCATACATTGCGAAGGCCTCCGAGCACGTCGTCAACATACCCGAACACGGGATGGTTTGGACCTTTAAGGATCGCAACGCGATTCAGGGCGACTTCCTGCTAGAGGCGTAACGTACGTGGCGGTGACTGCGGCGTCCCGGTACGTCCGCCTCAACACGATCGGCGTCCTTGGCTGCGCGATCGCCATCGCGTGGGCGATCTGCGCGTGGGTCGAGCTGAGCGGGAATGCCGCGCGACTTCACCACGACGCTCTCTATCAAAACGGAGAGCCGTACTGGCTTTCGGCCCTCGTCGTGTTGGCCGCTTGGCAACTGATGACTGCGGCGATGATGCTGCCATCGTCGCTTGGCTTGATCCGCCTGTATGCGGTAACGGCGGGGCGCGCGCCGGACTTTCCGTTAGCCTTGGCCTTGTTCTTAGGCGGCTACTTCGCGGTTTGGTCGGCGTTCGCACTAGCGGCCTTCACCGGCGACATGCAGGTGCACCGTATCGTCAGTGCGTGGCCGTGGCTCGCCGCCCACGCGGCGATGATACCGGCGGCCACGCTCGGTCTCGCCGCTTTCTACCAGTTCACGCCGCTCAAAGATGCCTGTCTGAAGGCGTGCCGGCATCCAGGCATGTATCTGATGCGCCACTATCGACGCGGTGCGGTCAATGGATTGCGGCTCGGCTTCGGTCACGCGTTATACTGCCTAGGTTGTTGCTGGGCGTTGATGCTGGTGATGTTTGCAGCCGGGGTCGCGCACTTAGCGTGGATGGGCGTCCTTGCCGCGATTATGTTTGTAGAGAAAGCGACACCGTCTGGAGATCGACTCGTCGCGCCGGTCGGCGCGGCGCTCGGTGTGCTCGCCGTCATCGCGCTGGCGGCACCGGGCGCCATTCCCGGCTTGTGAGGAAGATCGCTCGATGACGATGCACGTTGGAATCGTCGGTACGGGAAAAATGGGGACGGCGATCGCGCTCAATCTGCTCGATCACGGCTATAAGGTTTCCGCCTGGAATATCGATCGCGGCATGATGGATCCGGTGGTCGCCGCCGGCGCCGCGTCATGCGAAAGCCTCGAAGCTCTCGTAGCCGGCGTGGACGCGGTGATTTCGATGCTCTGGGATGACGATGTAGCACGCGCGATTTCGCTTGGCCGGATCATTCCGGCCGCCGGCACGGGGCAACTCCTAATCGAAACGACGACGCTTTCCCCGAAAATGTACGAGTCGCTCGCGCATGCGGCGCAGCAGCGAGGAGTCGACTTTCTCGCCTGTCCCGTCTTCGGCAGCGTTGACGGCGCACGCAGCGGTACGCTAACGCTTCTCCCGGGCGGAAGCGCTCAAGCATTCGATAAGGGCCGGGAGCTCTTAGGTGCGATGGGCTCCACGGTTACGTTCACCGGTTCGCCCGGGGCGAGCGGGCATCTCAAGCTTGCGTTTAACTCGATGCTAGCCGTCCTTGCCGATTCGATCGGGGAACTGCTCGCCATTGCCGCAAAGGCCGGCGTCAATCGCGATCTCACGATCGACGCGCTCGTGCAAGCCCTCGGCCGGGTTGCCACAAAGCGTCAGCAGCTTATCGAGCGCGACACGCAGCCGCGCTTTTCGGCGAACGCGCTGCTTAAAGATTTGCGTCTTGCTCGGGCCGCCAGGCAAGACTTGGGAGCGAATGCACCGCTGATGGATCTCGCCTTCGCGGAGTTCGAAAAGGCGATCGAGAGCGCGCGCGCCGGTGACGAAGATTACATCGCTGCCGGGCTGGCGCTGGAGCGCAAATTCGAACCATTGTCGTAATGCGTGACGTGGAGTGCTTTTAAGAACAACATTCACGTTTTGATTGAACCGCTTCGCTTTGCGCGGCGCCCACATTTCTAAAGAAGGGGCGCCTTGTTTTTTACCGTAAGTCTCGGGCTCGCTTGGCCCGATGATGAGTCGAGATACTGCGTATTATGGAGGCGCACCATGCCTAATTCAAACGGAGCAGATTCCGCAAAACCCGTTCAACGCGAAGTGCTGCCGATTCCAGACCAACCAT
>DATAPM010000082.1:0-10522 GCA_036265225.1 Vulcanimicrobiaceae bacterium | reverse complement strand
TGCCAACCAGAAGGTGCACGCGAAGACGATGCTCGTCGTTCGCGAAGACGAGGACGGCCTGCGACGATACATGCACTTCGGCACGGGCAACTACAACGAGAAGACGGCGCGTCTCTACACCGACATCAGCCTCTTTACGTGCCGTCCCGAACTCGGCGCCGACGACACGCAGCTCTTTAACGCGCTAACGGGGTTTTCCAAGGTTACCGATTACGAGGAGTTATGGGTCGCCCCGGTCACGCTGCACCGCGAGCTGATCGCGCGCATCGAGCGCGAGACCGAGCACGCGCGAGCCGGCCGGCCGGCGGGCATTCGCGCCAAGATCAACGCGATCACCGAGGTCGACGTCGTGCGGGCGCTCTATCGTGCTTCGCAGGCCGGCGTGCCGATCGAGCTGCTCGCGCGCGGCATGTGCATCTTGCGGCCGGGCGTGCCCGGCGTCAGCGAGAATATCCGCGTGCGCAGCATCGTCGGGCGTTTTTTGGAGCACTCGCGCATTTTCGTTTTCGAGAATGGCGGCGAGCAAGAGACGCATATCGCCAGCGCCGACTGGATGGGCCGGAATCTCGACCGTCGCGTCGAGCTCGCCGTTCCGGTACTCGATCCCGTGATGGGTGAGACGATCACCTCGCACATCATGGCCGTCTTGCTTTCGGATAACGTCAAGAGCCGCGAGCTGCAGGAAGACGGCAGCTATAGGCGCTTAACGCCGGGCCCCGGTGAAATGCCGATCGACGCGCAGCGCGTTTTCTTGACGCAAGCGCAGGCGCTGGACTAGGCGTTTTTCTGCGGAGCTCGCGCGGCGAGCTCCAAGACGATCTTCCACTCGTGCGGCATCACGGGTTGCACGGAGAGGCGTTGACCCCGGCGTAATAGCGGCATCGCGACCAGCCGCGGCTCGGCCCGCATCGTTGCGAGCGTCACGGGGTTTACGAAGCGCTCGACGTACGCGACGTCGACCATGAACCAGAGCGGCTTATCTTGCTTGGCCCGGCCGTCGAAATATTCGCTCTCACGATCGAACTGAGTGAAGTCGGGATAGGAGGTTCGTGCGACTCTGCAGATGCCGACGGCGGCCGGCTGGGCGATGCTGGAATGGTAGAACAGCGCGAGGTCGCCGCGCTTCATTTCCATCATGTTGTTGCGAGCTTGGAAGCTCCGCACGCCCGTCCAAGGCGTCGTGCCGTCCTTTTCGAGCCGTTCGAACGAGTAGGCGTCCGGCTCGGTCTTCATCAGCCAGTATCGCATCGGAAAGGTCGCGTTACGACCGGTTCGCCGTGAGTCCTGGTAGCCGACGTGCCGGTATGCTATCGTGTTCCGGCATGGCGGCAAAGATCGTACGAGCGAAGACGGACGGCTGGGAAGGCATCGATCCGGTGGGGTACACCCCCGGCGATCCCGGCACGGGGGTTGCGCGTCACACCCTAGTAGGCTCCCGTAAGCAAGACCCCTCCGATGCGGGCCCGCAGCTGGAGCTGCGGTATTTCGAGGTTCAGCCGGGCGCGGCGTCGCGCTTGGAACGGCACGAACACGAGCATTACGTCATCGTAAAGCGCGGCTTCGGGTACGCGGTCATCGGCGACACGGCAACCGAAATCGGCCCGAACGACGTCATCTACGTCGCTCCGCTCGAACTGCACCAGTTCGTCAATCGCACCGAAGAGCCGTTCGGCTTCTATTGCATCGTCGACAGCTGTCGCGACTTCTCGCAAGCGGCGACGCCGGAAGACCTTGCTCGGCTCGAAGCCTCGCCGGCAGGTGCCGTCGCCAAGCCGTTCGCGATTCCCCCGCCGGTTAAGCGATAACTTAAGGAGTCAGTCTCGCTCGATGGGACGCGTAGGGTCGGCGATCCACTCGCTCCAAGAGCCGTTATAGACGCGCGAGCCTTCCAGGCCGGCGTGATGCATCGCAAAGAGTTGCGCGGCCGCCGAGACGCCGGAGCCGCACTGATGGACGACGCGCTTTGGATCCAGGCCAGTAGCTTCGAACTCGGCGCGTAAAGCATCGGGCGATTTGAAGCGGCCGTTCTCATCGAAGTTATCTTTGAAGAATCGGTTCTGCGCGCCGGGGATGCGGCCGGCCACGGGGTCGACGGTCTCCGATTCGCCGGTGTATCGTTCGCGAGCGCGCGCGTCGAGCAGCTGCATCGCGTCGCTGCCGAGATGCGCCAGCACGTAGTCGGCGTCGACGATATATTTGGGGTTGAGTCGAACCGCGAGCGAGCCTTGCCGCGGATTGGGAAGCTCCCTCGTTACCGGATATCCGAGAGCGGTCCAGGCAGCAAAGCCGCCGTCCAGTACCGCGACGTTCTGGTGGCCAATCCAGCGCGACAGAAACCAAAACCGGGCGGCAAACATATCGCCGCCGGCGTCGTAGGCGACCAGTTGCGAGTCATCGCCGCCACCGCAGCTCCGCAGAAATCGCGCGAAGCGTTCCGGATCCGGGAGCGGATGGCGCCCGTTCTTGCCGGTCTTCGTCCCGGCGAGCTCGTCTTCGACCGAAGCAAAGAACGCACCGGGGAGATGCGACTCTTCATAAAGCCGCAGGCCAAGACCGAAATCGCCCAGCGCGTGCCGGCAATCGACGACGACGAGACCCTCGTCGCCCAAGGTCTCAAAGAGTTGTTCGGGCGAGACGAGCGTGCGGTACGCCACTAGCGCAGGTTGATGGTTTGTTTGGGCTCCGCGGGCGCACCGCCGAAGACGTCGCCCAGCGTTGCCTGGAGCTCGCCGCTCTGCGCCATCGGTCCGAGAATGTCGGTGTCGCCGTAAAACTTACCATTGATGAAGACCTTCGGAAGCGTCGGCCAGTCTGTTAGTTCGGAAAGTACTTCGCGCTTGGGCACATTCTCTAGGACGTCGATCACTTCGAACGGGTAGCCGAAGTTGGTAAAAAACTCGACCGTCTCCAGGGTGAAGCCGCAGCGTGGTGCGTCCTTCGTGCCCTTCCCGTAAACGAGAATTGGGTTGCTCGCGATCTCGCGAGCGATCTCTTCTTTTAGTTGGTCGGACATCTAGTCTCCTAATTCTCGGCGACGATGGTTTTGAGCTCGACGGCGTGGACGCGGCCGTCTTTGAGCGCGGGCTTGAGCGCACCATAGACCAGCTGGTGTTGCTCGATCAGCGTCTTGCCTTTGAAGGCTTCCGAGCGTACGGTCAAATTAAAGTGGTCCATCGTTCCGGTGCGGTCATAGATTGAAACCTCCGCATCGGGGATTTGGGTGCGAATCAGGTCGGAAAGGGCCGCATTTTCGATCACGATTTCAGCCGCGGGTTGCGCGCGTTAAGGGAATCGGCAAGTCCGCGGGCCTCACCGAGCGTTTCAGGCAAGCGGCTAGCCGATTTCGCGAGCGCAGCCGTGACGCCGCCGGCCACGATAATGCCGGTGACGCCGACCAGCACCGCCGGCACTCCTGTCGCGCGCAGCGGACCGATCTCCAGTGTGAAAGAGCGCTGCAGCCGGGCGAGGCCGCGAAACAGCGCGCGTAAGGATCGAGCTCGTTTATTCATCTCGCGCCGTTCTACGTCGCTTTGTCGGGGAAGGCCTGGCATAGCACGCAGCGCGAAGGGCGGCCCGCATGCTAGGACAGCTCATTGCCGCGTGCTGCCTGGTGGGCGGGAGCATTCACACGCCGACCGGCGCGCCCATCGCCCAGGCCCAGGTTTCCATTAGCGGTTCGCAGCGCGTGGCCACCACGAGCGACGCAAAGGGCGAGTTTAGTCTCTCGATTCCGCCGGGGCGCTATGCCCTCACCGTCGTTGCGCACGGTTTTGCCACCGTTACCGTCAACACGGGCGACCTCATCGAAGGGTCGCACTTCGACGTCGTCCTCGAACCAACCGACACGCCGAAGTTGCGCACGATCGGTCAAGTGACCGCCAACGGCGGCTTCACGCTCAACCGGAACGTGATTCCGGAGATGGACGTTTCGCGCTCGCAGATGGACGCATTGGGCTACGGGCAGACGCTCCAAGCGCTGCAAGAAATTCCGTCGGTCATCATAACGCGGCCCGACGCCGGCGCGCCGACCACGCCGGCGGTCGTTTCGTTACGCGGGCCCGATCCGTCGGAGGCGATGGTAACGCTCGACGGCCAACTGCTCAACGACGGCAACACCGGCGACGTCGATCTGTCGCAGTTTGCCGTGCCCGCGTTCAACAGCGTCAGCGTCACCGAGGGCCTGGGTCCCACCGATTTGGAAGGGAGCAACACGTTCGGCGGTGCGGTTAATTTCGTGTCGCTGCGTCCGACGCTCGAAGATCATTTTAATGTCTCTACGTCGGTCGGTTCGTACGGCATGTCGCAGAGCTGGATCAACGCTACCGGGACGATCGGAAAGCTTGGTTACGCGTTCGCCGGCGACAGCTATCAGCAGGGTGGCCAGGTCAACGAGAACGACTGGGTGGTTCCCGCCAACAACTTGCCGATTTACTGCGGACCGCAGACCAAGACCAAGACGCCGAACTGTCCGTTCTTCACGCATCTGGGCTCGACGATATCGGCGATGCTCGGCTTGTTAAACCTCGACTACTCTTTCTCTGGGCGCTCGGACGTTGGCTTCCGCCTCTTCACGCTCGGAGACAATCGCGACGAGTCCAGCGCACTCAACGGCATCGCCGGCAACTCCACGTGCGTCTTTAGCGGACCGGGCGCGGCCTGCGGCTTCGGCCCGAGCGGCTCGAGCGACGCGACGCAAGCCGCCAATCCCGTCTATGGCGATCACATCGGCCAGGGCAGCGCGACCTTCGCCCAGAGCATTCGCGCCTACGACGCCTATTCGCGCACGCCGCTAGGCTCCGGAACGCTTACCGCCGACTTTTACGCCGGCGACAATAACATCGACTTCCAGGGCGGCGGCATCTCGCCTTACGATGTGGCGCACCTCGACACGCGATACAACGAAGGGCTATCGTGGGGCCGCAGTTTCGATGCGAGTGAGTTTTCGGTTGGAGCGTACCTGCGCCAAGAAGCGCTCTCGGGCTTGGGAATCGATCAGACGATGGCGCAAAGCATCGGTTCGTACTACGTTCGTGGCGCCCAGCAGATCGGAAGCGGAACGCGCATTTCGGCCGGTCTCTTCGACGCAAACTATACCACCTTCGGAAACTCGCTCAACTGGCGGCTCGGCCTGAGTCAGGATATCGGATCGACGAGCGTCGCCCGATTTTCGGTTGGTACGGGATTCCGGCCGCCGCTGCTCGCGGAGCTCCTTTTCTTCCCGCCGGTGCTGGTGGACGGCAAGCTCCAGCCGAATCCCGCGGCGGGACCGGTGGATTCCAACTGCGTTGCCCCCAACGGCAATCCGAACGAGAATCCCGAACACGCTACCGAGTACGAACTAGGCTTTTCGCACCTCTTCTCCAGCACGTCCAATCTCGACGTCTCGATCTATCGCTCGAATCTGCGCGACACGATCGAGAATTTCTATCCGGGCGGCGGAGCCGAGACGTTCTGTAACTCGAAGCTGGGGTTCGCATACGAGATTCCGATCAATATCGGCAACGCCGTCTACGAGGGCGCCGAAGCGCGCTATAAACAGCGCTTTCTTCGCCAGAACCTCACGATGACGCTCTCGTACGGCCTCAACGTTGCCTATCCGTATGCACTGGGACCGTGGGTCTCGAATCCCACTTCGGGCGGCACGCTAGTCGACAGCCAGCAGTTTCTCGGCGTGCCACAGCAGCAAGGTTCGGCGGTCTTTACCTGGGCTCAGCACGACTGGCACGCTTCGACCGCGTTTACGTTTGCCGGCAACAACAACACGCTGAACCAGCCGCCATACACGCTCCTCGATCTGGCGGTGGGAAAGAATTTCGAGCGCGTCGACGTTACCATCGCCGGGACGAACATCTTCAACTCGGCCGCCGGTCCGTTTACCCGCTACGATGCGGGCACGCCCTATCCGGGACTCTATTCAACCTCGAACAACGGTCAGTACCTGGCTAACTATCCCACCGATGCATTGTACGTCCAGCCTGCATCGGTAAAGTTCATCGTTACCCTTCACATTTAGAATGCATCGATGAAAGCTGCGCGGTTAACGGCCGTTGGCGGGCCGCACGAGCTTCGGATCGAGGAGGTTCCGGTGCCGGCGGTTCGCGAGAACGAGGTACTGGTTCGCGTCAAGGCGGCAGCGCTCAACCACCGTGACGTTTACATCACGCAAGGCCTCTATCCGAACATTCGCGTTCCCGTAACGCTGGGAAGCGACGGCGCGGGAGAAATCGCCGCGCTCGGCGCGTTTTTTAGCGACCTGGCCGTCGGCGACGCCGTCGTGATCGATCCGATGCTCGACTGGGGCGGCGACTCGCGCGTATGGGATGCCGAGCATTCGCGGCTCTTAGGGATGCCGTCGGATGGAACGTGGGCTGAGTATGTGGCCGTTCCGGTCCAGAACGTTTATCCCAAGCCGGCAAGACTCTCGATGGAGGAGGCGGCCGCCATCCCGCTGGCCGGGCTCACCGCATACCGCGCCGTTTTTACGCGTGGTGGGCTGGAGGGCGGCGAAAGGGTCTTGATTCCGGGGATCGGCGGCGGCGTGCAGACCTTCGCGCTGCTCTTTGCTAAGCATGCCGGTGCGCGCGTCGTCGTCACGTCGAGCAGCGACGAGAAGCTCGAGCGAGCGAAAGCACTCGGCGCCGATTTAGCGATCAACTATGCATCGACGCCGCAGTGGGCGAAGGAACTGCGCAAAGCCGGTCCCTTCGATCTGGTCGTCGATTCATCCGGAGGCGACACGCTGCGCGCGGCGATCGATCTCGTTCGGCCCGGCGGCCGCATCGTGATTTACGGCGG
The DNA here is from genome assembly GCA_036265225.1 of Vulcanimicrobiaceae bacterium. Lineage (GTDB taxonomy): Bacteria > Vulcanimicrobiota > Vulcanimicrobiia > Vulcanimicrobiales > Vulcanimicrobiaceae > Cybelea. Next base: position 3,727 of record DATAPM010000082.1, on the reverse strand, counting down.
CACGCGCGGCGAAGCGTCCATCAAACTCTTCCCGCTCTTTTGGAAGCACGTCACCATCATGGGAACGTCGATGGGCAGCCCGCAAGACTTCGCCGCAATGCTGGAGCTTTTCGAGACTGGGTTGCACCCGGTCGTCGATCGCGTCTTCCCCCTGGACGAGGTCGTTGCCGCGACGCAACGTCTCGATGAGGCGCGTCAGTTCGGGAAAGTCGTTCTAAAGATCGATTAGCCCTCGGGCTTGCCGTAGCAGCTGCCGTCGGGCTTGGGCTTATTGCGGTAGATCGGGCCGGGTCGCGCGACCGGCAGGCCGTCTTTGGGATAGAGGATGACGTCGACCTGACCGTTGGGCGTAAGATGGCGCTCGCACCAGAAAACGGCGCGCTTCTTGGACGCACCGTTGCCGCCGATCCACAGATCGAACCAAAGGTCGTAACATCCGTTGCTTCCGCTGCCCGACGTGGGTCCGGAGGTCGTACATAGGTCCTCGCGCACGAAATACTGCTTGAGAAACGGAACGTAGATCTTGGTACCGTACGGAATTTGTTTGCTGTTGGCGCGCTCGGTGGCAAAGGTGGTCGGGTTGCAGTAGGTTCCGTCGCCGCCGGCATGTTTGTGCACGACGCCGTGTGCGATTTTGTTGCCCGGCGGCGCGTTGTCGGGCCAGCCGTAAAAGGTAATCGTGGCATGGACCGTCATCGGATCGATCTTGGCGACGTAACACGACGCCTTTAACGTTGGGGCCAGCGGCGGAAGTGCCGGGTTAGTCGATTGCGAACACGACGTTAGCGCGGCGACGACGGCAAGCAGTAGGGCGCGCCGCATCACGTCAGCCGATACCGGTAGAGCGTTTCGAGCCGCATTTCGGTTCCGAGTTCTGCAACGATAACCGCGGCCTCCTCGGGCCCGACAAAGTCGGTGATGCGAGGATTGAGCATCGCCGCTTCGTCTTCCGTAAACGGGCGGTCGAGCCGCTTTGCCGCAACCCGCCCTTCGCCTTCGAGCGCGACCAGGTGGGCTAAAACCTGACGAGCCATCGCCGGCCAAAGCACTTGGCGCTGCGTTCCGTAAATGCGGCGCACCAGATCGGGGATCGTCATCGGCCGCTCCGTCAGCGCCTCTAGCACCTGTACTTCGCGCATCTGCCGGTGCGCGATGTATTCGGCAATTTTGGCCGCGGGATCGGTGACGACCGGTCCGTGCCCGGGATAGATCAGCACCGCCGCAGGAAACTCGCCGGCGAGGCGCTGCAGCGTTCTCTGATAGGGGCGCAACGCGCCTCCGGGAGGAGCGATCACGGTAGTTCCTTCCCCGAGAATCGTATCGCCGGTAAAGAGCGCGGCCTCCGGCTCGAGATAGAAGATGGCGTGGTCGTTGCTATGACCGGGTGCGTCGATGCACTTCATCGCACGCGCTCCGACCCAGAGCTCCGATTCCAGCGGCAAATCGACATCGTGCGGCGCGCGGCTCTGCGGGTGGGCGTAAACTGGGGCCCCGGTCGCGGCGGAAAGATGTGGAGCGGCCATCGCATGGTCGGGATGCGCGTGGCTCAGGACGATGGCCGCTATCGTCAGTCCTTGCGCCGCTGCCGTGCCGACGAGCGCTTGCAGATGTTCCTCGAAGGGTGGTCCGGGATCGATAACCAGCGCCGCGCCGTCGCCGCAGCCGATGACGTAGGAGTTGGTGCCGGTCAGCGTCATCGCCGACGAATTATTGGCACGAACGAGCGTTACCATGTACCCTCGAGCAACGGAGGAATGACGAAATCGGCGCCGGCATCCGCCGGCATAATCGTAACGATCGGTTTTGATTTAGCATAGGCGAGCGCCGCTTCAATCGACTTTGAGTCGGCGAGACGCTCCAAATGTTTGATCGTCGGATAGACCAAATGCATCGTGCCGTTGCGGTATTGCTCCAGCGCGGACGTTGGAGCGATCCATATTCCGTCGTGCATTTCGTCGGCATCGGCTAGCGCGGCTTGATCGGACGGCGCGGCCGCAAAAAAGAAGTGTGTGTTATAACGGCGCGGTTCGCTCGGCGGGGTGATCCAGTGGGAGAAGAGCGTCAGCGCACCGGTATCGGCGTACCAGTCGCGCGAGGCGAGGAACTCGGCGAATGGAAGATCGCCGTTACGGATGCGGGCGCGTTCTGCGGCAGCACCGCGTCCTTCAAGCATCGCGGCATTCACGCAACGGCCCTCGGCCGTGAGCGCGAAGAGTACGCCGGCTTCCTCAAAAAGCTCGCGCAACGCGGCGACGAGAAGGGCGCGAGCCTCGGCGCGCGCCACCGCGGGTTCGCTGGAACGTAATTCGCTGGAAATGGCGGCGCGAAACTCGGCGTCGACGCGCGCGTCGTCGAGCCCGAGCGAGCGCGATTGCATCCGCGGCGAGGCATCTGCCGCATCGGTCGTTCCGCCGGGAAAGACAAAGGCGTCGGGCGCGAACGCGCTGCGCGCGCTGCGGCGCGCCAGGTACACCTCGAACGGAGGGCGAGCGAGTATGACCGTCGCCGCCAGACGCACCGCGGACATTGATCGCCTAGGTCCACCTGCGTTTCGGCGAAAACCTCTCGTTATGCGAGTAGCACTGGGAAGCGACCTGACCGGCGAGCTGCCTGAAGCGATTGATCGCTGGCTCACGAGCCGCGGCCATGAGGTACGGCGTTACGGCGCGCTGAGTGCGGGAGGCAGCGACGATTGGCCCTCGGTCGGACGGGCGGTCGCTTCGGCGGTTGCCGGCGGTGACGCCGATTACGGCGTGCTCTGCTGCTGGACGGGAACGGGCGTCAGCATCGCCGCCAACAAGATTACCGGCGTGCGCGCGGCACTCTGCTGCGATGCGGCAACCGCCGCCGGCGCACGGGAGTGGAACGATGCTAACGTCCTCTGCTTGAGCCTTCGCGCCACATCCGTTCCGGTCGCGGAAGAGATGCTCGATGCTTGGTTTGCTTCCATTCCGACTGGCGATCCGTCGTACCGCGAAATGATCGAGTCCGTCCGGCCCCTTTAAAAGCAGAGGGGCGGCGCACTCGCGCCACCCCAAGTAATCTGCCGTTCACCGGATCGTAGAACAAACGCTGCGAATCCGGCCCTCTCCCCCGGTGGTATCGGCGACAGGCGCGCCGTCCTGACCAGAGAGGCCGATTCTACCAAAATCATAGCCCTCGACTCAAGACGTCGGGCAAGAATATCCAGCACAAAATTAGGAGGAGGGCCCAATTGACGGCATGCGACGTCATGCAGAACGGGCATTTTCGCCGGGTTATAAAGAGCAGCGAGTAGGCCAGCGCGGCCGAAGTTGCCGCCGCAAACAGTGCAAATGCGAGCAGAACCGTCATGGCGAGCGGCGTCCTTACCCACCAAACGGCGAGTCCCATGATGAGATAGTACATCGTACCTAGCGCAGCGTTAGGTATACCAAAGAGCTTTGCCCTCGGCGTCTGGACGACGCTGGGCTCGGTCAGCTCGCCGCGCGCGGCCCGCCGACTCTTATCAAGCATGAAAAGCGAGGTGTAGAGACCAACACCGCAGAGCAACGTGATAACTACCCGCACGACTACCACCGGTTGAAGGTCCTCCTCCGTAAAGTCGGCGCTTTCGGCCTGCTCGCCGCGTCTTTCGCCGTCGCGGCTCTGGTCATTCGGTACCAGCCGCAGGTCGCCCACATGATCCGCACGATCGGCCCGTTGGCCTATCCGCTGGCAGTGGCCATTTTTGTGGTCGTCGCCTCGG
>DATAPM010000081.1:0-3353 GCA_036265225.1 Vulcanimicrobiaceae bacterium | reverse complement strand
TAACACCATGCCTCCCAGCGCCAACGGTATCAACGCGTACAGATCGCCGTGGGCCATGCCGAAGAGTATGCCGCTGAGAATCGCGCCGCCAAAGAAGCCCCAATAGCGAAGTCCGAGGTTGAAGAAGAAGACGCGAAAGAGCGTTTCTTCGGCAAACGGAGCAAAGACGATGGCGAAGACGGCGAAGATCACGATCGTCGATCGGTCGTGCAGCGTCTTGAAGATTTCGACGATATCTTGCTGATGCTGGCTGTGGAACAGAATATCGATGAGCGTCGCGCCGCCGTTGGCGACCACGGCCATCGCGATCGCTCCGATCAACGCGGTGCCCAACTGCCCGCGCCCGGGAATGCGAAAGCCCAACTCGCGAAGGCTGAGTTTGGAGAGCGCGGGGAGCACCAGCAGCACGATCGCCACGAGGATGCCTTCGAGCACGAACTGCAGGCCGATCAGGATGTCGAACTCGACCGGCGTTACGGCCGGCACCCGCGTCGTCTTTACGCCACCGATAAATGCCGCAACGAAAAGCAGCGCGATGAACCCGGCGATGAACCAGGTCCAAAAGCCGGTAAAGCTATCCTTCGGCCAGCGCGTCGGCCAGCCGGGCGAAATCGCCGAGTGCGAGTCGTTCACCGCGAAGCTCCGGGGAGAGGTTGCACAGTTCTAGCGCCCGCACTATTCGCGCTCGCTCCAGACCGAGTGCCAGCGAGAGCGTGTTAGGCAGCGTTTTGCGGCGGTACGCGAATGCGCCGCGCACGACCTTCCAAAAGAGGCCGATATCGTGCACGCGCACCGCGGGAGCCGCGCGGCGAACGAGCCGCACGACGGTCGAATCGACCTTCGGCGCTGGATAAAAGGCTCGAGGCGGCAGCGTGAACGCTCTCTCGACGTGCATCGCAAATTGGACGGCAACGGAAAGGCTGCCGTACGCCGCGGTCGCCGGTGCGGCGCCAAAACGTTGTGCGACGTCTTTCTGCACCATGACCGTCAGCGATTCGGGCCCGCGATCCATTTCGATGAGACGCAAGATCAGCGGCGTCGCGATGTTGTACGGGAGATTCCCGGCCACGCGCCAGCGCCGGCCCTGCGACCACGCGTCGTAATCAAATGTCAGCGCATCGGCTTCAACGATCGTTGCATCGGCGAGATCGGGGCGCGAGCGTAGCACGTCCACGAGTCCGGGATCGATTTCGATGGCCGTCAAGGCGGCACCGCATTGCAGAAGCGCGAGCGTGAGCGTTCCGGTGCCGGCGCCGATCTCGAGCACCGGCAGATGCTCCGGCGCACCCTCGAGACAATATTGCGCAATGCGACGCGCCGCCGCCGGGTCGACTAAAAAGTTCTGGCCGTAACGTTTGCGGGGGCGCAGCCCTGCCTTGGCGAGCAGCTCTCGGGGATTGGACACCCCGGTATTTTACGCTACTTCAGGCGATAAACAGTGATATCGCGCCGGCCAAACATCAACGCATCGCGCGTCGAGTCGAAGCCGAGGTCGATGCGATAGCCTACGATGTCGCCGCCGGTGTCGCCGGCGATCGCTATTCCGTATCCGGGGATATAGAGACGCGTTCCCAGCGGAATGAGACGCGGATCGACCGCGACGATGCCGTATCCGGCGCGCCGGCCGATCGCCGTCATGCCGCCGCATCCAGCGCAGTTTGCGGTGTATCCGGTGGCGATCATGCGCATCGTTGCGATGGCGTTGGCTGCGATGGCCGTCATCCGCATGATGCCGTGCGATGCAAAGAGCGCCAGCGGTCCGCGACCGATTCCGTCAACGATAATGCGCGGTTGCGCTTTACGTAAAACTTCCTGCGAAACGACCTTCCGGTGAACCGGTCCGCCGTCGCGCTGCGCGTAGAGAACGCGCATCTCGACGAGTCCGGGGTGTCCGGCGCTAACGGTCTTGGAGGTACCTGGATCGCGTCGCGTGTCGAGCCGATGGATGGTGTGCGGCGCAACCGTGTGACGCTCGACGCGTCCCCACGTAAGCACGCCGTCGCGATGCCACGTTACTTGTGTGAATGAGGCCGTATCGGTTGCCGCCACAGCAGGACAGAGGGTGAGGGCGGAAACCAGAACGGCGGCGCAGAGCACGCGTCCTATCAACCCGAGATTCCTTTCTTCTCTCGGCTCCCATCACGGTTTCGCTTACACCACGCAAAGCAAAACGATGAAACGGGGAGCCGCGCGTTTGGGGAAGCGGCGCAGGATGGCCGCAGGGTGACGGATCCCGGAGTACGCCTAAACTTCCAGAGCTTGCCTGCATTGCCTTGAGGCAGGCTCGTCTGACCCGGGCACTATAACACATCCATCCGCCGGCGGGAATATGGCCTAAGTCATAATCGCCAGGAGGCACCTTTTTCCCGGGCACCGCGGAAGCGCGGGGCGAAGAGCCCCGCCATGGAGTGCCTGCGGATCGGGCTTTTCACAGAGATTTACCGCCCCGTCGTCAACGGCGTGGTCGCCTCCGTCGAGACGCTGGCCGAGGGCCTGCGCGGCCGCGGACATCAAGTCTATTGCTTCGCTCCGCACATGCCCGGCTACGTCGAAACCGACGGTCCCGTCGTGCGCATCCCGTCGCTTCCCTTACCAACGCGCACTCCGTACCGGCTGGTGATCCCCTTAGTGAGCCGTCGCGACGTCAACGCAGTAATCAAACGGCTCTCGGTCGTTCACGTTCACTCGCCGTTCGTCACGGGATGGATGGGCGTGCGCTACGCCCGGCGTTACGGCATGCCGCTCGTCTACACGTATCACACGCAGCTCGAGGCATACGCGCACTACGTTCCTTTCGAAGCGAACGCTACGCGCTTTGCGGCGTCGCAGCTTACCCGAACCTTCGCTAATCTCGCCGACGCGGTGGTGGTGCCAACGCCGGCGATGGCCGACCGATTGAAAGAGCTCGGGGTGACGGTGCGCATGGAGGTCGTTCCAAGCGGCATCGACGTGGCCCACTTCGCCGCCGGTAAGCGCGACGAAAACTTGCGCGCACGTTTGGGCGTTCGTCCCGGAGAGCGCCTTCTGCTTGCCGTCGGGCGCTTAGCGAAAGAGAAGAACCTCGAACTCGTGCTGCAAGCGCTGGCGATTGCTAACGACGCTTCGCTGAAACTTGCGATTGCCGGCGACGGCCCGCATCGGCAAGCGCTCGAGGAAATTGTCCGCGCCGCCGGGCTTGGCGGAAGCACGCGCTTTCTGGGCGTCGTGGGCCGGGACGCGCTGCCCGATCTCTACGCCAGCTCGGACGCTTTCGTGATGCCCAGTACCACCGAGACGCAGGGCCTCGTGCTGGCCGAAGCGCTGGCCGCCGGGGTCCTCGTCGTCGCCGCCGACGCGCCGCAAAATCGCGACGT
>DATAPM010000080.1:0-13198 GCA_036265225.1 Vulcanimicrobiaceae bacterium | reverse complement strand
CATTATTTGCGAATCATTCTCAACTATGGCGAGGATTCCTTGGCCCAAAGGACTCGACCTCGGACCCGCGGGAAAGAGAATTTCGGAGCTGATGCACGACTTAAGCCGCGGCAGAATCGTTGTTACGGGAGGCGCTGGCCTGATTGGCAGCGCCATCGTTTGGGCTCTCAATCGGCGTGGTCTCGACGACGTCCTGGTCGTCGACCGCCTCGACCGGTCCGAGAAGTGGAAGCACTTGGTGCCTCTGCGCTTCGCCGATTATGTCGATGCCGATGAGTTCGAGCGACGCATCGCCGAGCCCGGGACGTTCGGCAAGATCGGCACGGTCTTTCATCTGGGCGCGTGCTCGTCGACGACCGAAGCGGACGCCGGTTTCTTGCTACGCAACAACTACGAGTACACCAAGAATCTCGCGCACTGGGCGATTCCCCAATGTGCGCGCTTCGTCTACGCCTCTTCCGCCGCGACCTACGGCGGTCTCGAGGCCGAGCTCTCCGACGAGGCGGATCTGCACGCGCTCCGTCCCCTCAACGGCTATGCCTACTCCAAGCATCTCTTCGATCTCTACGCGCGGCGCACGGGACTGGAACACCACGTTTGCGGCGTCAAATATTTCAACATCTTCGGACCCAACGAAGATCACAAGGGCGAGATGCGCAGCATCGTCTTCAAAGCCTACGAACAGATTCGCGACGGCGGAAGCGTGCGGCTCTTCAAAAGCCACCGGCCGGATTACCGCGACGGCGAGCAGCAACGCGACTTCCTGTACGTCAAGGATGCGGCCGAGATGACGCTTCACCTCGCCGAAGCCGATGCCAACGGCCTCTTCAACGTCGGTTCGGGAACCGCGCGCACCTGGCTCGATCTCGTGCGCCCGATCTTCGTCGCCCTGGAGATGCCCGAACGCATCGAGTTCATCGAGATGCCCGAACACTTGCGTGGCAAATATCAATACCATACGTGCGCCCGCATGCAGCGCCTGCGCGCCACCGGCTACGACCGCCCGGCGACGCCGCTGGCCGACGCGGTAACCGATTATGTCACTAACTACTTGGTGCCGCAGCGACCGCTGGAAATCGGCGATCCCGCCGCTTCCGCGCCGCTCAAAGCACCCTCTTAACGAAGGAAATCGATGTCACAGCCCACCCGCAGCGAACGCCGCCGTCAGGCGCGCGGAGGCGATGCGCCTCCCCCGCGCCGCGATCCGATGCGCCCCGTCTATATCGGCGTCGGTGCGGCAGTCGTGTTGCTGCTCCTCGCCATTGCCGGCTTTAACTTCTGGCAGAAGCGCACGATCCAGCAGGCTTACGCGACGCCGACGCCGGCCGCCGGCACGCCGACGGCCAAGCCGATACAGCTAACGAACGGCGAGCAACTGGGCGAAAAGTACTTCAAGGATAAGGTTCCCGATACGGCGCGCGGCGGCCGCGGACAACCCGTCGACGGAATCACCTGCGCCACGCAAGAGTTCGCAACGCTGCACGTGCACGCGCACTTAGCGATCTTTCGAAACGGCAAGCAGATACAAATTCCCCAGTTTATCGGCGCCGCACCAAACCCGTCGGGTGCTTGTCTCTACTGGATTCACACCCACGACGGCAGCGGCGTGATTCACGTCGAAGCGCCGGACCTTTCACCGCCTCAAGGCGGCCCCTATACGCTGGGGATGCTCTTCGACATCTGGGGTCAGCCGCTCGACCGCACCATCGTCGCAGGTATCACCGGTCCGGTCACCGCCTACGTCAACGGGCTGAAGTACGATGGCGATCTGCAGGCGATTCCGCTGAGCGCACACCAGCAAATCGTGCTCGAGATCGGCACGCCGATCGTCCCTCCGCCGAACTACGTTTTTCCGCCGGGAGTTTAGGAGCGCGCCGGAGCGGCGCGCAGCACCTTGTTGATCTGCGCGCTGAGATCTTGGTACGAAACCTCGCCGCTGCTGAGATACGAGACGCGCTTGTCGCGGCCGATGACGGCGAACGTCGGAAAGCCGTTCTGTAAGTAGAGGTTCGCGACGTTGAGCAGCGGATCGTACGCCACCGGGTACTGAACGTTGAAGCGCCGCACCCATGCGAGCACGTCGAGCTGCGACGCCGCCGACGTGCCATCCATTGCGGTGCCGCTGCCCGAAACGCCGACAAACGCGACGCGCGATCCATAGTTGTGGTAGAGGCGATCGATCACCGCCGTTTCACGCTGACAGTGCGGACACCACGTCGCGAAGACTTCCAAGAAGACGGGTTTGGTCGCCGAATCGAGGTTGAAGAGTCCGTCGGTCGTTGAAACTTCGAAGGACGGCGCGGGCTGACCGACGGTTGCCTTTCCGGTGATCGGCGACGTCGACGCTTCCTGTACGCGACGGCTCTCGGGGCCGAAGCGATACCAGAGCAGCGCGCCCGCCACGATAACGGCTACCGCAGCAATCGTGACGGAAATCAGCGAGCGTTGGTTCATGCCCCGCTTCGCAGCTTTCGATCGAACGCTAACGCTCCCGGCGCACCGTACGCGACGAAACCGCTCGCACCGGCAAGCGCGAGGTCAAACGCCACGTGCGGCCAATCCGCCGTTGCCGCATCCCCCGGACCGAAACAGCCGCAGTTGGCTGAGATATGGCGCAACACGGCCGAGGCAACTACGCCGGCGTAGAGCACGAACTGTGCGGCGGCAATCGATGCCGCGACCCGCGTGAAGAGACCGGCGATTAAATAGCCGCCGAGCAATAGCTCGAAATAAGGAAGCCCCACGGCCAGCGGACCGGTAATCGCGGCGGGAAGTAATCGAAAGTTGGCGATCGTCGAGGCCAGCTCGGCGGCGTGCCCGACTTTGAGCGCGCCGGCAACAACGAGCAGCGCCCCCAAAAGAAGGCGGACCACTAGTACAGCCGCGTTCACGCCCCTTTCGTTGCCTTCAGGCCGCCTCAACCCCTGGCAAGGGGCCCGATTCTTCCAGCAGTCTGCGCGCGCAATTCGTCGTACAATACGAGTATGCCGTTCCGGCTTCGCCCGCTCGCGCTCCTCGCGCTCCTGCTGGCGGCAGCGTGTGCGAGCGGCCGGCAGGCCGCGGACTTCACGCTCGCCGACGATACCGGTGCACCGTGGCGGCTCTCGCAGCAGCACGGTAAGGCGCTGCTGCTGACGTTCGGCTACACGCACTGTGCGGACACCTGCCCCGCTACGCTAGCCAAGCTCGTGCGCACCGCGCGAGAGCTCGGTTCGCGTTCGCAGCAGCTCGAGATCGTTTTCGTCACCGTGGATCCCCGCCGCGATTCGCCGAGCGTATTGCATCGGTATGTCGCGCGATTCGATCGACCGGGTGGCGGCCGGCTCGTTGCTTTGACCGGAACCCCGTCGCAAGTTGCTGCCGTCGAAAAAGCCTACCACGTGTGGTCGCAAGCCATGCCAACTCGACACGGCCGTTACGACGTCGCGCACGGCGCCGCGATCTTCTTGATCGACGGACGGCAACGATTGCGTAGCGTGCAAGACGACGAAGACTCGCAAGCATCGCTAACGCGCGCGGTGAACGAGCTGCTCGGATGATCGCGTTGCTGGCCGCGGCAGCTTTCGCTCTCGTGCCGGTGCACGGGGTCGTTCTCGATACGCTGCCCGACCACACCGCAATCGTGCGCACCGATCCGGTTCCGGGGATTCAGCCGGCGCTGACGCGACGCTATCGCATCTCGCCTCCCGCAGTATTTGCCGACGGAACCAACGTGGATGCGCTGATGGATTCGGCAACGCATCCGGCGACGCTGAACAAGGCAATCGCGGCGGGCCGTTTCGCGCCCGGCCTGCCCGACTCGGCACGCGCGGTGCGCGTCGAACCGGGCAGTTCGCTGCCGCCTGTCGAGTTGGTGGATCAGGACGGTCGAGCCGTGCAGCTCGATCGCGCGTTTGCGGGAAAGACGCTGTTGCTCTCCTTCATCTTTACCCGCTGTCCCGATCGCACGCTCTGTCCGGCCATCACCGGAAAGTTCGCCTATTTGCGAGAGCATCTCGATCCCCAGCACTTCGCGCTGGCCGAAATCACCCTCGATCCACAGTACGATTCGCCGGCCATCCTGCACGAGTATGCGGCGCGCTACGGAGCTAAGCGCGAGAACTGGACGATGCTGACGGGAACCGGTTCGACCATCACGCGGCTCCTCGACGCCTTCTCCGTGAGCTCGATGCGCGTGAGCTCGGCAAACTTCTTACACGACGACAAGCTGCTCATTGCATCGCCGGCCGGTCGCGTCGCCACGATCGTCGAGACGGCGAGTTGGGATCCCGACGGTGCCCTGGCCCAGGCGCGAGCGGTGGCGGGGATGGCCGGCAATCCATTCGAGCGATTAAAGCTAGCACTAATTGCTAACGCGATCGCGCTCTGCGGCGGCAGTCAGTTTGCCGGCATCGCCCTTTTGGAGCTCACCCTGTTCACCATGATTACGGTCGTTGCGCTGCTGGGGATGTGGCTAGTGGCCCGTATTCTCTGGCCTCGGCGGGGCAAAACCGAGTCGACTTAGGCGGACCTTCCGAGCTGAGCAAGGAAGCGTTATCTCACCCTATGCCCGCGTCGCATACGTCGTCCGAGAGCCCCACGCCGCAGCAAGCGGCGTTTTTGGAACGTGCAATTGAACAGTACGGCAAAGCGACCTACAACTTTGCCTATCGTTTGACCCGCAATGAGGCCGACGCCCGCGACCTAACCCAAGAGGCGTTTATCCGCATTTACCGCGCTTGGCGCAGCTTTAAGCCAGGAACCTCCTTCTTGTCTTGGGTCTACCGAATTGTTACAAATCTTCACCGCGACGAACTTCGGCGCCGTAAAGTTCGTTATCAAGAAGAGATACCGAATGATAACCAGCCTCAAGAATTCGGGGTAGGAGGGCGCCTTGCGGTTCAACCCATTGAAGAGTACGTCGAAGGCTATCTCAGCGAGCCTCTTGCCAAGGCTCTCGAGGAGCTCAGTCCCGAGCAACGCGAGATCGTTCTTCTGGCCGACGTTGAGGATTGCAGTTATCAAGAGATCGGCGACATCGTCGGGTGTTCGGTGGGTACGGTCCGTTCTAGACTGCATCGCGCCCGCGGACAACTGCGAAAGCTGGTCAACCGCTACATGAAATCGACATCATGAACGAAATTCATCCAAATATCGAAGAGCTCGTCGATTACATGCACGGCGAGCTGTCCCCCGAACGCGATGCCGCGGTTCACGCGCATCTGGCTAGCTGTTCCTCGTGTTCGCAAATGCGCGACTCCGAAGTTTCGCTTACCGAGCTGCTTCGAGCGCACGCCAACGCGGAGGAGCGGGATCTGCCTCCCAGCGTCATCGCGGGGATTCGCAACGCCGTCGCCCGTCCGATGCGGCCGGCGTGGTCGCCGCTGCACCTGCTATTGCGTCCAGCCGTGGCTGTTGGTGCCGCCGCGGCGGTCGCCGCAATCGTCTACTTCGGGAACCCTGCGTGGCACGCCGGGCCCCCGTTGACGCGCATCGAAGCCGCGTACTACTTCGACAACCACACGGCGCTCAACGCCACGACCCCGTTCTCGCACGAACCGGCAATGCCGGTGGAACTGACCTCCGATTCCAGCGCCGGCGAACAACCGGGCAATGAACCGCGCTAGCCTCTTCCTCGCGCCTCTTCTGGTTGCGGCGACGCTGACGCTGGCGAGCGCGAACTCATCGCGCGGCGCCGTCGACACGCTTCTCTACGAAGCAATGTCGGCTCCGTCGACCGTCTCGTATACCGGGGTCGTTCAGTTCGTGCGAATCGGAAGCCGCCATGCCGAGGCTTCGGTCTACCGCGTCGAACATCGCGCCCCGGATTTAACGCGACGCACCTACACGGCCCCTTCGGCCATTTCGGGCGACGCCGTTGTGTCGCGGGGTGACGTCACGTTCTCTATCGACCCCAAGCGCCGGCGCGTCGTGGAAGCGCGCAACGATGCTCTCGACGACCGGGCGGCGTGGCGCGAAAATTACGCGCTGATGCGCCAGAACTATCGTGCGGTCGAACAGGGTGCCGAGAGTTTCGACGGGCGTCCTACCGTCGACGTGCTGTTGATCAACAAGTACAGTCATCGCCCGGCACTGCTCGTGTGCATCGACCGCGAGAGTAAGATCGTGCTCGACCAGCAAGAGTTTGGAACGGACGGTTCGCTGGTGAGCGATCTGCGGTTCGAAGCGGTGCGCTACACGCCGGCGATTCCCTCGGGCGATTTCAATCTTCCCAAAGAGTATCCGGTGGTTCCCGGCCCGACGTTTGCCGAGCCGTCGGAAGATCCCGAGCGAGTCGCGCGCAGCGCCGGTTTTGCCGCTCGCGAACCGCGCTCGCTTCCCGACGGCTTCGAAGCGGTCGAGGGTAACATCGTCGAGCTCAAAGGCGTGCGAACGCTGCACGTACTTTACTCCGACGGCATTCGCACGGTATCGCTCTTCGAGAACTCGCGACCGACGATCTTAGATATGACCCAGCTCGAGCCCGAACCGCTCAACATCGGCGGCCGCAACGGCGAATACGCCGAAGACGGAGCGACGTCGCTCCTGTCGTGGTCGGACGGCACGCTGCACTACGCGCTGGTCAGCGACCTGCAGATCTCCGATTTACGGCGAATCGCAACGGCAATCGCTCCCTAGCGTACGACAAGATCAGAAAGGCCCCGCCGTTTGCGGCGGGGCCTTTTTCGTTTTCGATCGCCGTCGAGCTTTAGAGCTTGATGTTTGCCGTTATGTAGAACTGAATCGGCGTCTTGGTCGAGGAGTTCAGTGCGGAGACCAGCGCCGGTCCGAAGGCGGGCTCGTACGGGAACTTACGGAACGGCTGGATCTGCGAACCGGGATTCCCCGGCGGATTAACCACCGCACCGGGGGTTCCGTACGGAGCCACCGGATAGATCGTGCCGCCGACGTTGTTATAGGCGCAGATATTGCCGTCGCTAAACGTCCACGGGGTTTGGGTGCCGCCCCAGCAGTAGTTCACGATGTTCACGAGCGAACCGACCACCGTGATCCGCGGGCTCACGTCGTAGGACATCTGCAGGTTGGCGATGATTTCGTTGGGTTGCGTATACGCGCCGATGCCGTCGTACGCGCCCGTAAATGGATTCGGAATGTACACGACGTTCGGACACTTCGTCGCGTTGTACCGGTCGCCGAACAACGGCTTGCCGCATCCGCTTGCCGGGTCGATTCCGGCTTCGGCAATCGGCTCACCATATTTGCCGCCGCCTTGGAACTGCACCGACGGCGTAACCGCAAACCGCTTATGCCGGTAGTTGAGCAACAACGTACCGACGTATGGCGATCCGAAGCCTTGTGCCGCTAAGCCTAAGGCACCCGGGAACGTGTCGAACGTCGGAAACGCCTGCGTAGTATCGACCAGTGCTTGCGGCGCCGCATTCCAATAGGGATTGGCGATCCAGCCGGACTTACAGCCACCGCCGGGAAGGCCGGGCTTCGGAACGCCTTTGCCGTTGTAGCAGGCGTTGGCCGGTAAGCCGTTGGTCGTGGTGCCTCCGCACATCGTGTTGGGCGCGCCCGGATGGCTCGCACAATACTTTGTGTACGCGTTATACTGCGCGATCGAGTTGTTGATCGGACCGAGCACCGTCGTGCCCGAGGCTCCCGCCGCGATCGGCCCGTACCGGATGTATGAGTTGGTGTACGCAAAGGAGAGCAAGCCCGAGAGGCCGTCGCGCGAGAAGTCGCCCTTTTGCATTTGGAACTCGACGCCTTGGCTCGTTTGACTTCCGACGTTGAGGCCCGATACGAAGCCCTGAATTGGATTGAGGAAGAACTGCTGGATCTGGTTCTGTGTCTGCCGCAAGAACGGCGTCAGCTTGAACGAGAGATCGCTGTTCTTGAAGTGGTGCTCCCACGAAAGGTCGTAGTTGAGCGAGGTCGGCGGTTGAATCGGATAGCCCGGCGTGTTGCGTCCGAAGGCTAAGAAGTGCGAGCCGATATAGTCGGCCAAGTCTTCTTGGCGCGTGTTGTACTGCTCGAACGCAGTGTTTGGAGCTTCCGTGTACCGCCCGTAGGAGAAACGAAACACGTCGTTGGGATTCGACGTGTACGTGCCGCTGATGCGCGGCTGGTAGATATTGAAGGTATAGGACTGCGACGGAACGTTTTGGACGTTGGCCGCGTGCGAACCCGATGGACAGGTTTGCCCGGGCGCTGGATTCTCAGATGGCGCGCCGCTCTGGTTATTGACGCAGTTGTCCAGATTGTAGGCGTTGAACCAGAAGGCCCGCGCCGCGGCCGATCCGCCCAGCGGGGGAACGAGCGTGTTCTGCCCGACAAAGCCGTAGCTGTCGAGCCGAATGCCCGCGTTGATGAGCCACTTGTCGGTGGGCCGGTATTGATCCGTCATGGACGCAGAGTAGAAGTTCGGAATGGTGCCGCTGTACGTGCCGGCCAGACCGTTCTCTGCGATCATGTAGGTACAAGCGTTACCTAATTGCGGCTTGCCGGGAATCGCGCAGCTGCCCGTCGGCGAGTTCACGCTATACCCTGGCCCGAGGGAGATCGTGTTGTCGTTGCAGTTCACGACGCCCGTCGAGCCTCCGTACGGTGCGAAACAGTAGCCGCCGTATGGATTGTTGGCATTGACGAGCACCGCCTCGTTGCCGTTTACGCCGTAGAAGCCGTTGTTGTCGCGCACGATCCGCGCGGTCGTGAACGAGCCTTCCACGCTGAACAGGTTCTGAGGATTGATCTGGTCCTGAAACTCGGCGCTGAGGCCGCGAGTGTGCGTGTTCAGCTCGTAGTCGGGCGCGTCGGGGCAAACGAAGGCGCAGAAGCTCGTGCTGTACGGACCGTTGAGGAACCAATCGCTGTAGAACGAGTATCCGTATAGCCGCAAAAACGCCGTCGAGCCGAAGTTCTTGGTGTACTGGATTTTGAAGATTGCCGTGTCGTTATACGAGTTGTCGCGTGCTGCCGACGGAATGGGGTTGGGATACTGAGGTGAGCCGGTGTTGGTTCCGCTGGGGAACGTGTAGGGACGGACGCAGCTCGACAACGCGTTGAGCTGCGCGGCGCTGTACGTGCCGCCGATAGACTGATTGCAGCCCCACGAGTAGGTATTGAGCCAGGTAACCGGCCCTCCATTAATCGCATTCATGCACGCCGTTCCACTCTGCGCGGCCGGCCCGGTGCAGAACGGCGAAGCGACGTCGTTGCCGGAGAGGTAGATCTGATTCTTCAGCGCCTCGTCGGTATAAAGGATTTGTATGTCGTCGCGGCCCGCATCGTGGTGGTGCGGAATTCCGATGTGCACGTTAGCCACAATGTTGCGCGCGTAGATCGTCGCGAAGTTCGCGTAGTTGCCGGCCGGTCCCAGCGGGAAATAGCTGTTGCCGGTATCGCCATAGTAAAGCGACCAGCCCGGGGCAAACGGCCTTCCGTAGGATCCGCCGATGATGCCCAGGGGCGCCCCGAGCCAGTTGTCGTACTCGGAGCCGTTGTTACCGTTGACGTAGTTAGCCGCCTGATTCGCACCGGCAACGCCGATGTAGTACGAGAAGAGGCGGTCGGGCGTAGCGCCGCCGATTTCGATCGAGGCGCGATGATAAAAGGTCGGGACACCGACGCCTAACGACCCGGTTGCGAAGCCTGGATACGTTCCGGTTTTAATGACTTGATTGATAAAGCCGGAAAGGCCTTGACCTTCGGAGTTGGCCGGGTTCGCGCCGGTATAAACCTGAACTTCGGCGTTGCCTAGTGAAGAGGCCGAGCTCGACGCGTAGTTGTCGAACGAACGATTGACGGGAACGCCGTCGAACTCATAGCCCACTTGGTCGTAATCGCCGCCGCGAATGTTGACCGTGGCGTAGTATCCCGTTTGGTTGGGGATGACGTAGGCGCCCGGAACCGTCGAGATCGCCGAGTAGGCTTGATTGATGAGTCCGCCGCCGCCAAGCGCGGCCGTTGCGGCCTGCGTCGAGGCGTTGATCGAATAGACGTCGGCGGTGGTTCCGGATTTGACCAGCGAGCCGGCTGCGGTGGACGTTACGTGCGCGATCGTGCGAAGTGCCTTTGGGATGCGCATTGAAACGATTTGCACCGTGTCGGCGAAGACGATCTCGCCGGGGACGCTCGTCGATTGATAGCCGCTCTTCGATGCGGTCACCGTGTACGTGTCCGGAGCGAGCGTCAGGAAAGAAAAATGCCCCGCCGCATCGGTCGTGACGGTGGCCGATTGCGAGGGGCTTGTAGCGATGACTTCTGCTCCCGCGATGGGAGCCGACGTTTCGGCGTCGAGGACCGTACCAGTCAGACCGCCCGTAACGCCTGCCAGTGCCCAGGTTTCCTGGCAAACGAACGCAACGAGCAGCACGAACGCCGTGGCGAGATGCCGGAGCGATCTCCTCATGATTCGTATCTCCTCGAGTTTTCAAAATTTGCATACGGGATTTGCCAATGCGCGTACCCGTCGCTTAATCGAGGCTAGTTCTCAGGGCTCGCTCAGCTTCCTTGAGCGAGCGTAAGCCCCTCGAGCGCCGCTCGCGCTCGCGCGGGAATAGCGCTTGCTTCGGCCGCGCTCGGTGGCGGCGCACTGCTCCGGCCGGCGACCTCGGCGATTGCCGCGATCGAGTTCTCGATCGCCTCGAGACCATAGCCGCCTTCGAGAAGATAGGCGACGCGGCCGCGACAATACTCGTCGCCAACGCGGCGGATCGCCGCGGCAAGCGGAGCGGCCGCCTCGATGCCGACGCCAAGGTCCCCGACCTCGTCGCCGGCGACGTAGTCGAATCCGGCGCTGACCAGAACGAAGTCGGGACGAACGGCCTGCGCCACGAGCGGCAGCAGGCGTTCCCAGACGGCGATGAAGCCTTCGGTCGAGATCCCGTCAACCGGAAGCGGAACGTTGGCGACCAGATCGTCACCAATCGAATAGCTGCGCGTGCCGGTTCCAGGATAGGCCGGATGAGCGTGCGTCGAGCAGTACGAAAGCCCGGCGCCGGCTACCGCTTCGGTTCCATTGCCGTGGTGGTAATCGAAGTCCACGACCAAAATGCGCCCGCCACAGGCGGCTTGGAGCGCCCGCGCGGCGACGGCCACGTTGTTAAAAACGCAAAACCCCATGCCGCGATCGGGTTCGGCGTGATGACCGGGCGGCCGAACGAGGGCAAAGACGCTTTCGCCGGTCGAAAGGGCGTGCTCGGCGGCAACGATCGCACCGCCCGCCGCGCGCCGCGCGGCGGGCCGCGAACCTGCGTCCACGATGGTGTCGCCGGTAGAAAGATAGCGCGCGGCCGTTAAGGCGGCCGTCTCGCGTTCGACCAGCTTGACGTACGAGCGAGTGTGTACTCGTTCCAGTTCTTCATCGGAGGCATCGCGAGCCGCGATCGGATCGGTGAGCAGGCCGCGCCGTTCCAGGCCGGCAGCGACGGCGGCGACGCGGTCGGGGCGTTCGGGATGCGCTACGCCGCGCAGATGCGCGGCGTAGAGTGGATCGGTGACGAACCTCAGCCGTGCTTAGAATGACACGACTGCGCCGCGGCATGCTGCACCGTCGTGTAATCCTTCGTACCCTTCTTCATCATCGGTAAGAGCCGCTTGAAGGTTGCCTGAGCCTTGGTGCACTGGTTCGCGCCGGCGTACGACTTGGCCGCCATGTAGAGCAACGCCGGATTGGCGTTGAGATAACCCTTTGCCGCCTTGTCGAGAGCGTCGAAGATTTGTGCCGCCTCTTTATAGTTGCGCAGCTCGAAGTCGGCGCCCGCAACGCACGAGAGCGTTGCCGGCGAGCGTTGAATCTCGAAGCTCTTACCGCAGGCATCGCGCGCGCCCGAGTAGTCGTGGACTCGCGAATAGGCTTGGCCTAGGAGTGCATACCCCTGGGCGTCGGGCGAGATCTGCGTGTATTTCTTGAGATAGGTCACGCTGTCGCTGAGTCGCCCCATCTGCATGGAAGCCTCGCCGATGCCCATCAGCGCACCAGGGGTTGACGGATCGAGCGCAAGGGCGGCTTGCCACTGTGCGACGGCTTTGTCGAATTGACGCTGCGTCGCGAAATAATCGCCGTAGGCAACGAAACCCGCCGGGACTTTCGGGTACTGCGTGACGATCTGCTGCAGGATGGCGGCGCCCTGCGAATCCTTCTTCTCCGTGATGAAATAGCTCGCCTTACGAATGAGAATTACGACTTTTTCGTCGTCGGTCGGCGCCGCGACGACGGCGTCGTCGAAGGCGGCCGACGTCTTGACGTCGTCGTGCTGGCGGCCGTAAAGATCGGCCTTTAGGACCAGCGCCTGAACGTTTCGCGGGTCGACGGCCAGCGCCCGGCCAATGGTCTGCACGGCCATCGGAACGTTATCTTGCTGCGCGTAGGTGGTGGCGATCTGGAAGATCGGCGCCGTGTCTTTCGGGTTGAGGAGCAGCGCCGCTTCGAACGATGCGCGCGCATCGTCGAAGTGCTGCTCGGCGGCATAGACCGCGCCCAGGGTCATCAGGGCTCCTGGATCGTTCTTATTGAAGGTCACGGCGCGTTTGGCGATGCGCTCGGCGTCGTTGTAGCGCCCAGTCTTGAGGTAGACGTCGGCCAGCTGCGCGAGCACGCCCAGATTGGTGGGGTCCAAGTTCGAGGCTTGCTCGAGGTCGTAGGTTGCCACGGCGGAATTGCCCATCTGCTCTTGAGCCAGGCCGTCGTAGTAGTAGACCTGCACGGTCTTGTTCCCAAGCTGCAACAAGTGTTGCGTATACTGCAGCGTGATGTCGGGCCGGTTGACCTGGAGATATTGGGCCGCGAGTTGCGCCATGGCCATCTGATCGCTCGGGTTTGCCTTTAACTTTGCGACGAGGCGTGGAATCGCGACGTTCGGCGGCTCGGGACTGGCCGTCGGCAACGCCGACGGTGCCGGCGAGGGACTCGGCGTGGCTTTCTTTCCCCCGCCGAAGAGTCCGGCTTGTGCCGTCGGCGTCGTGGCCGCTACGCCCACGACAAAAGCGAGCGCGATCAGCGCGATAAGCGAAATTTGTTTCAAGAGCCCTGTCCTTTAGATGATTCAATCATTTTCGTTAGCTCCGGCACGATGCGAAATGCATCGCCGACCACGAGCAAATCGGAAAACTCGGAAATTGGCGCGGCCGCGTCCTTATTGATCGCGACGATCGTGCCGGACGACCGCATGCCGACTTTATGTTGAATGGCGCCGGAGATCCCAACGGCAATATACAGATTCGGCGTCACCGTTTTGCCGGTTTGACCGAT
>DATAPM010000079.1:0-1871 GCA_036265225.1 Vulcanimicrobiaceae bacterium | reverse complement strand
TCACGCTCGGGGCGTTTCGCTTCCTCCGACGCAACCGTAACGGTATCGAAGCCGATATAAGCGAAAAATACCAGCGCCGTACTTGCAAGGACGCCGTGATAACCAAACGGTGCGAACGGGTGCAGGTTCGACGGCTGAATTGCGTGCGCGACGGCGACGATAAAGACGATCATGGCGATAAGCTGCACGACGACCAGCGCGCCGTTGACGCTCGCAGATTCGCGAATGCCCACTGCAACGAGCAAGGTCACCGCGAGGGTTACGATTGCGGCAACCAGATCGACCTGCGGATGCAAGGCGTGCACGTTGGCCGTCTGCGCCCACGCCGGCAAGGCGAAGCCGACGTTACCGATCAGGTGCTGAAAGTAATCGGAGAGCGACGACGCCGTCGGCGCAAGCGAAAGCCCGTATTCGAGAATTAAGTCCCAGCCGATGATCCAGGCGACGAGCTCTCCGAGCGTGGCGTAGGCGTAGGTGTAAGCGCTTCCCGCTACCGGAACCATCGACGCAAACTCGGCGTAGCAGAGTGCGACGCAGAGACTCACTAGCCCGGAGAGTACGTAGGCCAAAATGACGCTCGGCCCGGCAGCATGCGCGCCCGCCCCGATGGTTGGGAAGATGCCGCCGAGCATCGTCCCCAAACCAATTGCCGTGAGCGCCGGCCAGCCCAGCACGCGCCGTAGCTTCGGGCCCGTCGCGTCGGCCGGCGTCCAGCCCAACGGCTGACGGGCCAGGAGCTGCCTTACGACTCGATGGCGCGGCAAGCAGTTACGGTTTAGTGCAGACTTCGCGCAGCGCCGCTTGCGCGTCGGCAGTCGGCGCCGTCCCCAGCGGACGGATATACATGGCGAAGTAGCTATTCCCGCCGGCGTTGGTGCCGATCATCTCCACCGACTCGTCACCGCCGCGCGATGACGAACCGCGAGCGCGTACGTAGGTCGCCTGCTGGTTCTTGCAAATCCTTATCGTCCGCTGTTCCTGGACGGAGACGTCGTTGAGGGAACGCTTGACGGCATCGCTGTGAAAGAAATCCTGCGTCCCGATCGGCCGCGGCGATTTGAAGAGCATCAGTACTTCGCGATCGTTCGACGGCGGGCGCCAGAACTGCATGAACCCCATGATTCCCGGCGATGAGCGCCATCCCGGCGGCGCTTTAAAGGTGAGCCCGTCGGCCGGGCTCGCGCCCAAGGAACATCCCGCCGCACTAACGGCAAGGAGCGCGGCGATCGAAAGGCGTGCGGCTAATCCGATGGCGACGAACCTCCTAACGAACGAAACGCTTCCACGCTCCGCTAGAAACTCCGCCGGAACGCTCGTAGGAGACGATGCGGGCCCAGCGATCGTAGACCAGCGCGACGTATTCGCGCGTTTCGGGATATGGCGGGACCCCGCCATAGCGAGCCACCGCCAAGGGGCCCGCATTATATGCCGCCAGCGCTGCCGAGTACGGGTTGGTATAGCGCCCCCGATAGGCCGCGACGTAGCCGCCGAGCAGCGCCGCAGCCCCGTCAATCGCCGCGAGCGGATCGTACGGGTCGATGCCGATTCCGGCAGCGGTCTCGGGCATGAACTGCGCGATGCCGATCGCTCCCGCCGATGAAAAGGCGCGCGGGTCGTACGCCGATTCTTGCAAAAGCGTCGCACCGAGGAACTCGGGCGGCAGCGAACGATCGCCGGCCGAGCGCGCCGTGCTCTCGGCAAAGAGTAAAGCGGCCGCTTGCGCGATGCGCGGATTGGTGCGCAGGATCGCGCGCGCAACGGCGAGTTGCGGCTGCGCGACCGGCGGTCCATCCCGAATAAGGACCGCGCCTTTGATCGCGTTCACGCCCATGGGCGAGGGCCAGCTTAATACGATGTTAAGGGCGCGCTGC
>DATAPM010000078.1:0-5762 GCA_036265225.1 Vulcanimicrobiaceae bacterium | reverse complement strand
CCGAGCACCGGTCCCAACGGTCAAGAACAACTCGCTCCCAACGTCGGCGCGACCCTCGCTCCAAACGTGGCGCAGTATCCGCTGGCGCAAGGCCCGAGCGGAATGAAGTGTCCGAACGTGACGCAGTTCAACACGCAGTACGGCTGCACGCTCGCCTTCAATATTCCGGCTCCGTCGGGTAGCAGTTCGCCCAAACCGACCGCGAGCCCGACGCCGACGCCGCAGCCCACGGCATCGTCCGAGGACGACAGCGATGACAGCGACGCATCGCCCACGGCCACGCCCGGGGGCGGAACGATGACGCTGCAAGTCGAGCCGCTGCCCAAAGACGTTCCGACGATGAACAACCCCAACCCGCTGCTGCTGCGCGTGGCGCCGATCGTCGCGGTTCGCCTGCAGAGCAACACCGACTTCACGCTCAATGGCGGCGCCTCGGTCCAGTACACGCTTCCGTCGGTTCAGTATACGAACCGCACCTTCGTGCTGCAGCTCTTCAACGAGACGACCTTCCGAGGAAAGCGCACCGATCAATATATCGGCAGCTACGCAAAGTACACGACCCCGCAGAACAATACGGTCAACTTCGCCTTCACGCTCCCGCGCGGCGTCAGCGTCCGGCACACGCAGGTATGGCTGCTCGCGCTCTACGGCGCGATGCTTCCACCCGGCAGCACGCCGACGCCGTCGGCGAGTCCTAGCCCGTCGCCCGCGAGTTCCGCTAGCTCCTCTCCCTAGGGAACCTCGGCGCCCTAGGGAACCCCAGCGGCGGTGACCCCGGCCGCTCGAAGAACCTTTATCGCGAGCTTCCTGGGATGGATGCTCGACGCATTCGACTTCCTCTTGCTGACGTTCGTCGTGACGCGCATCGCGACCACGTTCGACCGCACCGTCGCCGACGTCGCCTTCTCCATCACTCTAACGTTGATGTGCCGTCCGATCGGCGCGTTGATCTTCGGCTGGTTCGCCGATCGCTTCGGCCGCCGCACGCC
The DNA here is from genome assembly GCA_036265225.1 of Vulcanimicrobiaceae bacterium. Lineage (GTDB taxonomy): Bacteria > Vulcanimicrobiota > Vulcanimicrobiia > Vulcanimicrobiales > Vulcanimicrobiaceae > Cybelea. Next base: position 4,773 of record DATAPM010000078.1, on the reverse strand, counting down.
CCTCATGATCGACATCGCCTTCTACTCGATCATCGAGCTGCTGACCGCGTTCTCGCCCAATTTCACGATCTTTCTCGTGTTGCGCGCGTTATACGGTATCGCCATGGGCGGTGAGTGGGGACTCGGCGCGGCGATGACGATGGAAGCGCTGCCGCCGAACCGCCGCGGATTCTACAGCGGGCTGCTGCAGAGCGGGTATATGGCCGGGTATCTTTTGGCGACCGTGGTGTACTACGGCGTCTTCACCTTCACGCACTGGGATTGGCGCGCGCTCTTCGTCATCGGCGTGCTTCCGGCCGGACTGATTCTCTACATCCGCACCAGCGTTCCCGAGTCTCCCGTCTGGCTCGCCGGCCGCGCGGACCGCATCGCCGTCCCCGCCGCGACGGTGTTCAAGTCGCTGCTGCGCCACTGGCCGCTCTTTCTCTATGCCGTGGCCTTCATGGCCACGCTCAACGCGATGTCGCACGGCACGCAAGATCTCTATGCCACGTTCTTGCAAAAGCAACGCGGCTTCTCGACGTCCACCACGTCGCTGCTCTCGGTCCTGGCCGCCATCGGCGCGATTGCCGGAAGCATCACGTTCGGTACGCTCTCGCAAAGGCTCGGTCGCCGGGCCAGCGTCATGGTCTGCGCGCTCTTCGGCGCCTGCGCGCTCCCGCTCTGGGCCTTGAGCCCGACGGTTGGGTTGCTAGCCGTTGGAGCGTTCGTCATTCAGTTCATGATTCAGGGCGCCTGGGGCGTGATACCGGCCCATCTCAACGAGCTCTCACCGGCCGGCGTCCGCGGCACGTTCCCCGGCCTTACCTATCAACTCGGCAATCTCGTTGCCGCGGGAACGGCGCAGTTTGAAGCGGTGCTCGCGCAGCGCATGCCGCTGGCCGGCGGTATTCATAACTATGGCGCGGCCATGGCAATCGTCGCTGCTATCGTTTTTGCTTCCGTTTTCGGGCTCAGCGCACTCGGTTATCTGATTCGTAAGGAAAACCGCACCCTAAACTGGGCAGCGCGAGAGGCGGTAAGCTAGCGGTCGTAGCCTTTGATAGCCGTATGACGCTACTTTGATATGTCGCTGAAACAGCGCGACGCGCATTCCGGTATCATGGTCATGTCGTACTTCGGTTAAGGAAAGGACTATGGATACACGACAGATGTTTTCGCGCCTCCTCGGCGCGGCCGGCCTGATCTTCGCGGTTGCAAGTCAGACGAGCGCAGCTCTAGCCGGAACCAGCGGCGGCGTTGCCGGAATCGTTACCGACTCCAAAAGTGGTACTCCAATCTCCGGCGCGACCGTACGCATCAGTTCTCCGTCTCAAACCGTGACCACCAAGACTGATGCCAAAGGTCACTTCATCGTCTTCGCGCTTCAGCCCGACAGTTACAACGTCACGGCAGCCAAGGAAGGCTTCGATGCGCATTCAGTCACCGGATATGAGGTGCAAGCCGATCAAACCCAGCAGGTCGACGTGCAGCTCAGTCCTGCTTCAGGAACTGACGCAAGTGGACAACCGCCTGGGCGTGGATCTGCGATACGCGCGATTCCGACACACTCAACGCGGTCTTAATCTCCCGTAGCGTTCGTCCCTCAAAGTAATACCGTCGAATTACCGTTTGTTCGTGGGGTGGGAGCGTCTCGACGGCTCTGACGAGCTCGCGACGAAGCTCGTGGCGCTCAACCTCCGTAGTTACATCGCTCTCGGCGTCCTCGATCGTATCTCGAACGTAAAGTTCTTGATCGCCGGAGTTCGGCAGCGGTTCCTCGAGCGAAACGACGCTCGTTCCGCGGACCCGCTGCATCAGGCGATCGAGCTCGCCTACCGAAAGATCGAGGCGACTCGCCAACTCCACGTCGTTCGGCGCGCGGCCGAGCTCGACTTCGAGCCGGTCGTGCGCCCGTTCGACCTGCCGCGCCTGCTGGCGAACGGTGCGCGGTACCCAGTCTAAGGTGCGCAACGCATCGAAGATCGCGCCGTTGATGCGCGTCATCGCATACGTCTCGAACTTTACCGAACGCGCGCCGTCGTACTTCTCGATCGCGTCGATTAAACCGAAGACGCCGTCGCTGATGAGGTCGTTGATGTCGACGCTCGACGGCAAGTTGACGGAGATGCGGCCGGCCGCGTATTTCACCAGGTAAAAATAACGGTGGATCACCTCTTCGCGCGTCAAGGCCGAGCCGCCGATCGTGTAACGGCGCCCGGGATCGGCGCGCAGCATCACTCTACTCGCGGCACGCAGCGGTGCGGAGTCCTAGGCGCAGCGCCTCCTGGTAAATGTAGAGTCGATCGCTCACGGTGCGCTCGTAATCTTCCTTGAGCATTATTTCGGCCAGACGCGGAGTCCTCGCCAGTTGTTGGAAGAGTAGTGAGTAACGGCTCGGACGCTTTTCTAAATAGCGCATCAGCCGGACGCGATGCGCCAGCCGTCGCGCAAATCGTTTTCGAATTAGCTCGCCGTAGCGCGCCGTCGTCGTATTCCCGCGGGTGCGGCGCACGGTATCGGCGGCCAAGCGTCCGCTCATCGCGGCTTCGTAGATTCCCTCACCGTTGGTAGCATCGACCAGTCCGGCTGCCGTGCCGCCGACCATCACGTTACCGTCGGCAATGGTAGGCCGCGGCATGCCGCCGTACAGCAGATGGCCCTCGATTTTCACCGAGCAAACGCCGATGCCGGGATACAGGCGCGCGCGCGTCGTTTCGGTGAACTCGTCGAGCTCGGCGCGCAGTGGCCCACCGGCCATCTTTCCCATCACGCCCAAACCGATCGCCAAGTGATCCCGTTTTGGAAACATCCAGGCGATGATCTGCCGTCCGTCGCGGCCCTGATAGTAATGCAGCTCGAGCGTCCGATAGGCCACCGCCGCGGCCGGCCGTTCGAGATAGACGCGATATTGCAGCGTCGTCAGCAATCCCTCATGCCAACGATTCCAGGCCAGCCGGCCAAACGCGGAAGCGTCGAGCCGCGCCGTCGCGCCGACCGCAAGAAAGACGTTGCGCGCCGCGATCCTGCGCCGTACGCCGGCGGCGAGATCGGCATACTCCACCACGGTGCGATCGCCGTTCCGTTCGATGCCGCGCAGCAGCGCCTGCGTGCGCACCTGTGCGCCGGCGGCCTGCGCCAGACGCCCCATCGTCCCGTCCAGTTCCTCGCGCGTGGTAGTGTGACCGGGGCCTAAGAAGATCTCGTGCTCGCCGCCGCGTGCGTCGAAGAGGGCCAGACGCGGCGTGTCGCAGTGCACGATCTCGCGCGGCAAGTCGAACGTCGTGCAGAAGCCGGGGCGAAGCCCGGCGGCGCAGACGCGCTTGACGCCGACGACGGCGTCGCGCTCGAGCACGACGGTCTCGATCCCGGCGGCGGCCGCCTCGCGAGCGGCCGTGGCGCCGGCGGGGCCGCAGCCGACCACCAAAAACTCGGTGTTCTCAACGCCGCTCATGCTCGAACCTTCGCCGGTGCCCCCGCCTTAACCACGCGAACGCCGGTTTCGTTGATTAAGCAACGGAGAGATTGCTGCTCCCCGTTTCGGGGTCGTTACGATAGGACTTGCGCCTTTCGCCGGAGTAGGCAAGCCGGTCGGCCCGCTCTGGGCCGGTATTTTTGCTTAAACAGGGATAAGAATGACCGCACAGACAGCGATCGAAGCCGGGCTGGCCGGCGGCGCGCTTGCCGTGCTCTACGGCATCGCGCTTACCTTCTGGGTTCTCGCCCAACCCGCCGGCAACGAGCGGATGCGCGAGATTGCCGCCGCCATCCAAGAGGGTGCGATGGCTTTCCTCCAGCGCCAATACATGACCGTCGGCATCGTCGCGGTCGTGCTGGCGCTCGTAATCCTCTTCGCCCCCACGCTGGGCAAAGAGGCCGCCGTCGGTTTTTTGATCGGCGCGATCCTCTCGGGCGCGGCCGGTTTCATTGGCATGATCGTCTCGGTGCGCGCCAACGTGCGCACCGCCGAAGCGGCGCGCGGCGGACTCTCGCCGGCGCTCAACGTCGCCTTCCGCGGCGGGTCGGTCACCGGCATGCTGGTCGTCGGCCTCGGCCTCTTGGCGGTCTCCGGTTACTTCGCCATTCTCCAGCAGATCAATAACGGCGACACCGGAACGACCCTCAACGCGATGGTCGGCTTGGCCTTCGGCTGTTCGCTGATCTCGGTCTTCGCCCGTTTGGGCGGCGGCATCTACACCAAAGCTGCCGACGTCGGCGCCGACCTCGTCGGTAAAGTCGAAGCTGGAATTCCCGAAGACGACCCGCGCAATCCGGCCGTCATCGCCGACAACGTCGGCGACAACGTCGGCGATTGTGCCGGCATGGCCGCCGACCTTTTCGAGACGTATTGCGTCACGACGGTCGCCGCGATGCTGCTCGGAAATCTGCTCTTTGGCTCGACGATTCCCGGCGCCGTTACCTTCCCGCTGCTGCTCGGCGCGATTTCGATCGTCGCCTCAATTGTTGGCGCCATGTTCGTCGGCGTGGGCGGCGTGCAGCGCTCTAAGATCATGAGCGCTCTCTATCGCGGCATGATCGTCGCCGGCGTCCTGGCGCTGGTCGGCTTCTATTTCGTTTCCAACTCGGTCTTCAGCAACGCCACGGGCATAAGTTCGATGTCCATCTTCCTCTGCGCCGTCATCGGCGTGGTTATCACCGGGCTCATCACCTTTATCACCGAGTACTACACTGGAACGCAGTTTCCACCGGTGCAGAGCATCGCCAAGGCGTCGGTCACCGGTCACGCGACCAACATTATCGCGGGCCTCGCCGTTTCGATGCAGTCCACTGCGC